>DATNQP010000490.1:0-5684 GCA_036703965.1 Leptolyngbyaceae cyanobacterium | reverse complement strand
GCCTACAATGAGCTGACGGCTTTGATCCACACAGAGTGTTACTTCTGCGCGAGTCCCTCACTACCTTTACTTGCAGCGCTTTGCGACATCCCCTTATTGCTTAGCGGGTTGCGATCGCCTGTGACAGTTGCGTAAGTCCTGAAGTTTTGACATTGTAGGAAGATAGAGCAATGGCTATAGCTTTTTGCTCCAAATCTCCTTGGGAGGACTGTTTCCTTTCGACAACTGCTATACCCTCTCTTGCGGCACACTCTCTGATGCACTGGGATAGCCTCGCATAGCTCCAACGATGGAAGCTGGCGCGATAATGCAAGGCATATTTCTTCTGGCGTTCCAACTCATTCGGGAACAGTCGCTCTGCTTGCGCTCGAATGTCGCTCTCCACACTTTCACCAATGCCCTTGAGTTGGGGGATGGCAATGGTTCCTGCTTTTCGTTGAAGGGCAAGTTCGACTATCCGAGAAGCGATGAGTCGGTCAACGTAGAGTCCTAAATTGGAGTCTGAGTCGCTCTGTTGATAACGGTTTTGTTGCTGCTGTTTAGCCCTTTGTCGAGAATGGTGCTGATGTCGTCGATGGAGTTGCTCAACTAAGCGATAGGGTTTCCATTGAACCCGCTTTCCCTTCTTGATGTAGAGCTTGCCGCCATTGGGATGCCGCCTTTCGGTTCCATCTCTTATCAACAGTTCCTTCGAGCCTTTTCTCCAGAGATATTGGGCTTCTCCCCTGTTCAACAGTTCCTTGGCACTCTGGCACTCCAAAACTTCTTCTTTTTCGACATCTACAACAGCAATAGCCACAGGTTCATGACGACTGAAGCTAACTCCAATGGCAATGTGAGGTTGCCCTTGATAAGGCTGAATACTAGGACGTGGTGGTGAATTATTTTTCAGCCGATTGAGTGTAGAGCGCCTACGTTTAACGTAGACAATCTGTTTCTTATTCAGTCCTAATTCCTGTAGCTGTGATTCCTCAAGTTGGTCTTTACCTTTAAGTTCTTCAATAACTTCCCTCTTCTTTTCCTCTCGTACTTGCTCCGTGCCCTCTGCTGTGAGCAGCCGCCTATCTACAGTGCAATGAAGATAAAGACGATGAGTATTCCAATGTTTTAGTTGGTCTTCTTGTTGGTCTGCCCCTATTTTCTTTTTGCTCCTGTGTCTACTTTCATCCTTACGCCAGATTAGGCAAGCTGAGCGCAGAGTAAAGAGTCCTTCAGAGAAACGGTCTTCTTCGGGCAGTTGTTTATGAGTCTTATAATCAGTCAGAAACTGCCGAAATAAGGGAAGCTGACGACGATCGCACTGAATTTTAAAGGTATAGTCTTTAGCTCCCTCGGATTGGCTTTTTTTGGGCTTGGCTTCCTCGGATTCGGTTCCTTTGAATTGAACACAGATTCTTTCCTTCGGTTGCTTGCGATGCTTCTTGTGACGCTTCTTAATTTTTGGCAACTCTGGATGAATCCCATTTTCCGGGCTAGAAGGATTTGATGTATCTTGAGACTGAATAGACCAATACAAGTCGCCCGAACTATGAAACAGAATTGGGTAAGGTAATTCGTTGTACAGAGGCAGTTGTGGTTGCTGTGCCAGTCTATCTAGTTCCGCTTCCAGCTTCTGGGGGTCATCTTGCAATTCTGGAAGAACACTTATGTGGCCTAGAATCTGGAAGTATCGCTGTCGGGTTGGGTCTCTTCCCTTGGGAAGTCGGCTTTTTAGCTGCTCTGATAGCCGCTTAATTTCTACTTCTTTTTTGTCTAGACGCTCGGAAAGCTCGTTGAGATTTTGGTCTTCTTCGCTAACTTGAAGATTATTGATAAGTAAATGATTAATAGCACGACGACTTAGAGAATCTGTGGCCGTCTTTCATGCCTTTTTAAGAGAATTCCCATTAGATTTTTTGGCTTGCTGCCTTGCTGATTCAGCTCCTGTATTGCCTCTTCCCGAATGGTATGAGCCTTAGCTCGAATCTCGTCTGGATTAAAATCATTGGTTACTGACAACTCAAATTCGCTTTCTACTGCCTGTAACCAACGCTGCTTGCCCAGGAGTCGAAGCTGTCGTTGTTGCTGTAAGGCTAACCAGGACTTATAGGTGTCACAGGAAATCAACTCAGCGGAAGTGTAAAACCGACTTGGTAGTCCCGCATATTCCGGATTTTCCTTTAGGGGATTGAAAATTTCTCCTACCGCTTTGCGAGTAATATCGCCCTTTTTCTGCCACTCCGGGAACTGGGGATGTTGAGCAATCTTTTCCAGCAGTTCATTGACGAGAAGCGTGTATTTCTCCATCCATTGCCAAATGTCTCGACGTGTCTCCTCACTGGCACAAAGACGGCATTGAATCGTAAACATTGACATGTCCATGATGGTAGGGAAATGTACAACGAGAATCGCAGACGGACTCGATAGCCTTATACCTTGTCATTTGGCAAGAATTTCTTGCCAGCGTGACAGATTTAGGTTTACTATTCTTGCCACTGGACGGCATTACCTGGTTCTCCTTGACGAGAACAGTCCCTCCCGCCTACCAGTTGCAATTGTGCCTTTGGTGAATTTATGTCTATTGCCCATCCTGACTCAGCTAGAACTTCGTTAGAAATTACTGCACAAAAAGCGGTTTATCAGCAGGCGATCGCTGACTTTTCAATTACAAACCTGCTGGCTCAATTACAGAACTTCTCCAGCCCTGAATTCGACAGCCAGCCGATCGCTGAGTCAGAGTCAGAGCTGATTGCTGCCCTGTTGGTTGAGCAGTTAGCCAACAATCTCGGCTCCCAATTAGTTGCTGCTTACCTCAAGGCAATCCGGCGAGGCAACCAAGAGGTACTCCCCGAACCGATTAGCTTGCAGTACCCTCAATCCACCGAACTGCCTGCCGACTTCCCTACTTCTGTTTCTTGCCCTTGCTTCATGGATGGTGATTACCTCCGTCTGCGCTCCATTCCTATTGATGACGAGGCACAAACCGAGACAGATGTTGGACGCTGCCTTAGGCGTTATTTTGCCTATGCTCCTCATCACTGCCACTGGATGTGGAAGTACGTGGTTTGGCTCAATCGTGATTCGCTAAGTGCCTCTTGGTGCAGCGCTACAACAGCTTGGGAGGATGAACTCGAACTCGTAACCCAGAGGGAGCTGGCATGACGAATAGACGCTCGTTCGGGGAGCGCGAACAGCAACTGCTCGAAAGCTTTGCCCGACGCCGCCCCTTGGCACTGACACCACAGCAGCTACTAGAGAAATGGCCTGGAATAACGCGCAACCAAATTGCCGAACTTTGCCAAACTGATGTATCGCGTGTTAACCGTTGGCTGAGTCGAGGCAGAAGCTACGAAGCACCACGTCCCTATTACTGCCAAACCTTAGCACTGTTCGACATCTTTTTGGAGTTCTACGAGCAGCTTCCAGAAGCTCTGAAGAGTCGCTATTGCTAGCCGAGAGCGCATGAGTTTTTCTTTAAGAAGTTTTTGTGGCATCACTATTTGACCAAAAAGTCAATGTCCGAACACCCTAGTCATCGGTCAGGCATTGATGGCAGGCTGGTTATTGAGGGTATTTGAGCAAAAAATACTCTCTTCAGTAACTAAAAAAACTGGGATGTAGCTTGCCCTAAGTAGTAGCGATCGCTCCCTTATTGCATGAACTCAATCAGCACCTTTGATATCACCAAATACTTCCTACTCGATATCCTCAAAGACATCAAAACCGGACGTATCCAATTACCGGATTTTCAGCGAGATTGGGTTTGGGATGATGCCCAGGTGCGTCGTGTCCTGAAGAGCGTTTCTCTGGCATACCCCATTGGTGCTGTGATGATGCTCCAACAAGGCAACCATCACCTTCAATTTAAACCCCGCCTTGTTGATAGCGTCACTTTATCACAAGCCCAACCGCCCTCGTTACTCATTCTCGATGGTCAGCAACGCCTGACGACTTTGTTCATGGTGCTGCTGTCCGGGCAAGCTGTCGTTATCAAAGATCAGAAATCTCACAAGCGCATCAAAAAATGGTACTACCTGGATATTGAGAAATGTCTTAACTCAAACAGTGATCGCCGAGATGCCATTGTTGCTTTACCCGAATCCAAACAGCTACGAACCTCTAGTGGGAAGTTAATTGACGTTTCTACTCCAGAGCAAGAATATGCAGCCGGACTGTTTCCCTTGTCCAAGGTCTTCTTTTTTTCCGAGTGGAGAAGTCAATATTCTCAATTTTGGGGATACGAGCTAGAAAAACTCAAACTTATCGATAGCTTCGAGCTGGAAGTCCTCAAAAAGTTTGAACACTATCAGATGCCCGTCATCCAACTGCGAGACTCGTTGCCGAAAGAGGCAGTTTGCCAAGTTTTCGAGGATACCAACACCTCTGGCTGCGACCTCAATTTTTTCGATTTGATGAGTGCCTGCTACTGTGCCGATAACTTCAGCTTGAGAGACGATTGGAAGCACAGAGAGAGGAGCCTCAATGCCTTCAAAGTGTTGCGTTCTTTGAGGAATACGGATTTTATTCAAGCCGTCACCTTAGTCGCTGCTTACGCTCGTCGCCAAGATGCCTTAGCTGCGGGTATGTGTGGGGAAAAATTACCTGGGATTAGCTGTCGGCGCACAGATGTCTTGAAGCTAGAACCAGAAGAATATCAGAGTTGGGCAGACCCCGTGACCAGGGGATTTGAGGACGCGGCTCGGTTTTTGCACACTCAGAAAATCTTTGATGCCACAGATATTGCCTACCCGATCCAATTAGTTGCCTTAGCAGCAATTTCGACCGTATTGGGCAAGCGCTCGGAGTCGGAACAGGTTCGTTCTCAATTAAGACATTGGCTGTGGTCGGGGATGTTTGGAGAGGTGTATACCCGTGGGCATGAGGTACGAGCGGGGCATGACTTACTGGAAGTACCGCTTTGGCTTGAAGGGGGTTCGCTACCAACCACCATGTCTTGTGCCAATTTTTCAGCCTCAAGACTGTTCAGTGTGAGAAAGCGTTTCGGTGCTGTGTACCAAGGGTTGTCAGCGCTATTACGGCTATCTGGGGCAATTGATTGGAGTACGGGAGAAGAAATTAATGACGTGCTTTATTTTGAACAACGGATTGAATCGCACCATATTTTTCCAGTAGCGTGGTGTAAAAAGCAAGGTATTGACCCCAAATATTACAATTGCCTGGTGAATCGCACGCCCTTGAGTGCAAAAACGAATAAAAGAATTGGTTCTAAATCCCCTTCGGTCTACCTCAAACAGTTTGAGAAGGAAGGGATATCGCCTACTCGACTCGATGAAATGTTGCACTCTCACGCCATTAACCCGATGATGCTACGCCGCGATGATTTTGAAGGATTTTTTGCCACGCGGACAAAAGCGTTAATGGAAATAATTTCAAAGGCGATGGCTAAGTGTTTAACCGTTGAATCATTCGGGGCTGCTGGTGAGGATTACAATAATGGCAACGGGAATGGGCTTGAGCAACTGATTAATGATTAAGCGATCGCACGACTCAGTTGGGAGCAGAAAAGGTGCTTCCTCCATGACCGTAACCGAACGGCTGTCAATTACCGTCTCATGAAGGAAATGCCGATTGATGGGATGCAAGCGATTGAAGAGCGCGATCGCTACCCTACCCTTCGGGAACCCCTTTGTTTTCTCTTCAAAAAGGGTATTCACGGAAGATTTATGTATTACAAGCGTATTCTG
>DATNQP010000489.1:0-18274 GCA_036703965.1 Leptolyngbyaceae cyanobacterium | reverse complement strand
AAATTGGAAACACAATTGCCAAGATGGCAATCCAGGGAAAGTATCTGAACTCTCGCAAAATCAGATAGTTTTCTTGCCAAAAGCTCGTAGCTTTCAGTAGCCTGCGGATGAAAGGAGGCAGTTTAAAGCGCATGAGTATTTCTGAACCTTAGCGTGAACTAGTAAGCACCAAAACCTGAGAATACCTTGGGGACAGTTAGCAGTAAAAGTTTCAAATCCTCCCACAGAGACCAAGTGTGTAGATATTCCAGATCGCAGTGGTTGACTGCCTCGATATCGAGCTGGTTTGACCTTGCCTTCACTTGCCAGTTTCCTGTGATTCCAGGAAGCGCATTCAGCCGTTTTTGACCCTCACGGCTGATCCGAACTGCATCATACAAAGCCCAGGGACGTGGTCCGACCAAGCTCATCTCACCCCGTAGCACATTAACTAACTGCGGCAGCTCATCCAGGCTGTATTTCCGCATCCAGCGTCCCAAGGGTGTAATGCGGGGATCATCTTCGCGCTTGTGGAGACCCTTTTGATTAGCCATCACCTGATGGTGAAGCTTTTCAGCGTCCACTATCATTGTGTGAAACTTAATAATCCGGAACAGCTTGCCCCGTTCCCCAATCCGCCACTGCCGGAAAAAGACAGGTCCAGGCGAGCAAATACGTATCAGCAACATGAGTCCCAGCATGACTGGACTCAAGAGCAGTAGCAATAGGGCGGCAACACTCCAGTCAAGGACACGTTTGAGCCACCAACTCAGTGAGCTGCACTTTCTGGACAATGCAAAACTGGAAGGTACCTTGAGAAAGACTTTCTTATTAGCCTGCTCAGACGCATCAGCCCAGAAACTCAGCCCTGTCTCACCTAAATTTGGGTCTATGCAGATTAGCCGCACCGGGGAGCGTTTTAAGCAGTCTAGCAACCATTGCTCGCTCTCAAGGGAAGGCAGATAAAGCTGTCCCATCTGCTCTAAGCACCTCACCAATAGCTGTCCCCGCCGCCACTTCAGCGTGCAGGCAGGCAAGGAATTATCATGTTGCTTCTGCTCGGAAGGAGAATCTGTCTGTAAGTTTAAGATTCTGGAGGTTGTTAGTAAGATTTTGGAAGTTGTCATCGGTCTTTAGAGTCTGTCTAGAAAGGAATTTATGTGGAATGAATTCTGCAAGTTGTAGAAGCTTCAGCACTCGTATGTCCGAGACAAGCGGACGCACCCTAGGAAGTATCAATTAGTTGTACTTAGACCCCCGATCCTGAACTAGAGGCTGGTACTGCCGAGGAGGTTTACTTCCGTTTTGCTCCGCCTGAGCTACGTAGCTATTCGTGGGTCTACTAGCCCCATTGGCTACGACCCCGATCGCATTTAACTGGTTCAGCATGGCTGTAGCCTCCGTGAGTTCGGATTGAGTCACTCGGTCAAGCCGCCCTACCATCACCACACCACTGCAAAATGATGCAATTTGGATCGCATCCACCATGCCGAGAATTGGCGGGGTATCCAGCAGGATTAAGTCATAGGTCTGCTCAAACACTCTCATCAATTCCCCCATCCGTGGGGAACTCAACAGCTTGACTGGGTCAGTTGGTGTTGGTCCGGCGGTCAAAACATCGATGTTTGAACCTGATAGTGAAATACGATGTGGGTTGGGTACAGTGGCATCACCAGATAGTAAAGTAGAAAGCCCTTGCTGATTCGGCAGGTTGAGCTGCTCGTGCAAACTAGGACGCCGTAGGTCTGCATCAATTAGCAGTACCCGTTGGTGTAAACGAGCCGCACTAAGCGCCAGACCAAACACCAGGGTTGACTTCCCCTCACCAGGGAGCGTTGAGGTAACTACCAAAGAACTCAGCCGAGAAGAAGAATTTAAAAGTTGGATGTTTTTATAAATTAAGTCCAGTGATTCCCGGAAGGGTGGCCAGAAAGCTGTTTGAATCAATGAAGGTGTTGTGACTTGCGGCTTTCGGAAAGGTAGGTTAGTCAGGGACCAGTTGGCTTCGCTACTGGGCAACTCAGGAATAATCCCTAATAAGGGGAGAGCAACCTGCTTTTTCAAAGCATCAGAGCTATGAACAGAATCATCCAGTGCTTCACGCACAAATGCTGCTACACCGCCCAAGAACAACCCAGCTACGATGCCCAACAATAAATTCTGTTTGGGCTTGGGAGCGATCTTCTTACCTCGTCGAGGTGCCTCTACAACCTGCCAGTTGAATCCTCCCTGGGCAATTTCAAAGCCTAGCTCCTGCCGTCTTTCCAGAAGCTGCTTCAGTGCTTCGCGTCTAGTTTCAATTTCTGGTTGTAAGGGATTATACTCGGCAATTATTTTAGGAAAGCGATCGAGTTCTGCACGGAGCTGCTGCTCTATTTGAGCGAGGCTTTGATCGCGCGCCCTCAGACCCTGTAAACTGGTTTGCAATTCTACAACCTGGCTAGCGAGCTTTTGATCAATCTCACCGAGCTGTCCTTCTGTCAGAAGGTCTTTTCCAGTAAGATTCAGTTGAGCAGGAACTTCCCCTAAAACCCGCTCTGCTTCCTCCTGCAACAGAGCACGCTGTCTCTGATGTTGGTCTATCAACTTTTGAACCCTAGGGTCAGCATCTGTAAAGGTCGCGCGTTGCTCCTCTAGAGCTAGTTGTGTCTTTTGGAGTTCGTTGAGTAACGTTTGGTAGCGCTCAGACTGACTTAGACGAGAGGAGGTCAGTGCTTTTTGGGGAGAACGAGCAAGTTGCTCTTGCACAGCAGTGAAACGCGTTTGAGTCTCCTGGTACTCGGTGCGGGTTTTTCGCCGCTCCTCCTCGACGTCATTTAGAGCAGTGGATACGGCTTTTGCCTGCTCTTCAGGATCGATCAGGTTCTGGTTTTTGCGAAACTGCTCTAGCTCTCTCTCAGCCTGAGTCACGCGTTCACGGGTTGTTGGCAGTTCCTCGTTGAGGAAAGCAAGACCCGTTGTTAAGCGCAGTTTCTGCTGCTCCAGGTTGTAGTCCTGATAGAGCTTTTGAAATGTCTCTAACACCTTTCGGGTTTTAATGGCATCATTGCTGGTGTAAACCAGTTGAAAGATTCTTGTACTGGTTTTACTAGTTCCGCTCTCTACTACTTGAGTCAAACTTAGGTTTTTTTCTAGATCCTTTTCATCAATATCCGGATACTTAGGGCTGAGCAGCTCTATTGCTTTTTCAAAGAACATAGGACTCCGCATCAGGTTAAGCTGAGTTGCATAATTAAGGTCAGCCTGATCCTTAGATTCAGGAAAATCAGTTGATTTTTCTTGAGCTATCTTTTCTCTTTTAGGGTAATTAGGCTCCACCAGTAGCTGCATAGAACTCTTATAGGTAGGCTTGACGAGCAGAGTAATAAGGATGGCGGTAGAAAAAACTCCACAGAATACGCCCAAAAGCCAAAAGCGTCGGCGCAGCAAAACTGCAAACAATTGCCCGTAACCGACTTCTGTTTCAGCCGCCGCATTGAATTGACTTTGTGACACTGATACCCCCTAAGCTGCAGTACTTGAATAGTCCAAATTTAGGATAGGTCTATCGCAAACCTCCTCAATAATTTGCTTAGTTTTGCTGAAGAAAACTTTTTCGGAAAAATGACTTAAGGCATGGTTTCTGATTTCTGAATAATCCCAGGGGATTTTCCTAGCTTCGAGTAGCGCAACTTGGAGTGCTTCAGGTGTTTGCCGTTTGAAAAAAACGCCTGTCTGTCCAGGCACCTGAGTATCTAATACCCCACCAGCACCGTAAGAAATGACGGGTGTTCCACTAGCATTGGCTTCTACTGGAACTAATCCATAGTCTTCTAAGGCTGCAACAATTACAGAACGAGCTTTTGCCATTAAAAAACCACGTTCCGTATCACTTACATGCCCTAAAAACCGAATATTTTCTAAGGAACCAGACTCTAGACGCTCTCGTTCTGGCCCATCACCTGATATTAACAACGGCCACCCTAACCAGTTAAAGGCTTCAACGACCACATCAATACGCTTGTAGCTCATCAAACGAGACGATACCAAATAGAAATCTTCTTTGTTTTCGGAAAAAACAAATTTCCTGCTGTCAATCGGATAGTTGATGACTATTGCTGGTTTACCGTAGATGTTCCGGATGCGGTGAGCTACAGTGCTTGAATTGGCAATGTAAAGGTCAGGTTCTTGAGCATAGAGCCAGTCTATCTTTCTTAAAGACTGGAAGATTTTTTCAATGACAGGATAAAAACGTTGATATTCTGCATATTCCCGTAAGTAGGTTTTTGTATCCCAGAGAAACCGGGTCACATTGTGACAGAAGCAAACATGCTGCGCTCCAGGTCTTTTTCGTACTGCCTTTGCAAAACTGGAGCTACTACTGATGATTAAATCATAATCTTGCAAATCCAAGGATCGAAAGGCTGGATAATAAAAGGGAGCCAATAGCCTGAAATGCTTCGCTGCTCCTGGAATATTTTGAAGTTTAGTCGTGTTGACTAAACGCTCACCTAGCTCAATAGTTTCTTTAGGATCGTACAAAGATGTAAAAATGTCAGCTTCGGGGAAGCTTTTACAAAGTAACTCAAATACACGCTCTGCACCGCCTCTCTGTGTCAAGTAATCATGCACTAGAGCAATTTTCATGGTAGATACTCCCTGGGCGTGTTCCGTAAAGAGAAATTAGTTTGAGCTGTTAATCCGTCTTAATCTTCAAAAGAAACCTGCTCCTTAACTGCGACGACGCTTGAATATACAGTCCCTACCTTTAATCGGTTTATTTACTTTTTTGCCAATTTAATTAGCTTTTTGGCAAATACTATTTTCTTGAGTTGTATGAAGGAGTTAGACGCACAATATCTGTAACCAATGAGGTTGTCAAGCTCACTCAACAGACTTCAGCGAATATCCTCTGACGAGAGTGACATCGACCCAGAGTTCCTTCCATCAGCCCTAAGATAGACAAGATTGTAAAGGGATACTGTATAAGGAAACACGCGGAAGATTGTAATAGGTACTCATAATCTCTTTATAAAGGAAAAATAAAATAGCCTAGATTCCAGACTAGACAAAGATTATGAGCAGAAGAGGAGTCTGCTTAATAGACAATAAAACTGCAACTCGCTCCAATTAATAGGATTCCACTAACACAGTGGCAATTATATTAATGTCATTCAATTATGAGCATTCGATAACAATTCAGTCGAGTTGGAGCAATCAGAATGCGATCGCATTCTGACAGAAGCCCTTTCAAGGTGATGAAATGCTGAACGAAAAATGGGCATTTCAGTTTGTGACAAATATCACTAAAAGAGAAAGTAAGTATCACATGTGGACATGCTTTATCATCACACCCAAACAAGGATGTTATCACAAAGGAAAGGATACCTAACTCACATTAAAAGCTGAGTATTATCACGGTTAGGGTTAGCGTTCAATCACTCTCCACATCGGGTAAAAATTTCATAGTTAAGAGTATCGAGTTCCACTCAGTCCGATGTGTGCCAAAGTTCGCCTTATACCTGGTGCTATCTCCGATTTATTCGTTCAAGTCAGCCGCTCGGGTTGCATTACACTGGCTGACCGATATGGTCTGATGGCAGCTTTGTTAGAGGATTCACTTACTGAAGACGAGAGAGCCTCAATCGACAGGTTGCTACATGCCTTGTGTCGAGGACGGATGAAGGTAGTCAATGAGATTTCAGCACTAGCTTGACCTCCTCCCCCGGTGGATATACTGCTCCGGGGGACTCTTAGCGTAGTAACTCCTCTAGATGATGCTGATTCCAAAGTGACCGATAAAGACCAGGGCTTTGCAGAAGTTCGGTATGAGTACCCGTCTGGACAATTTGACCAGCCTCCATCACAAATATTCGGTCAGCGGTGGCAGTGGCAGAGAGTTGGTGAGAGATAAAAATCACGGTTCTGCGCTGGACACCTTCGGAAAGATTTTTCAGAATTTGGGTAGCTGTCTGATTATCAACACTAGAAAGGGCGTCGTCGAGAATCAGCACTGGTGCTTCCATCAGCAGCGCTCTGGCTAGAGCTGTACGCTGTCGCTGACCACCAGAGAGGGTGATGCCTCGCTCTCCCACGATTGTTTCGTACTGCTGGGGAAAGTTGAAAATTTCTTGATGGATTTGCGCTTGCTTGGCGGCGTATTCAACCTCTGACTCTTCGCTTACGGGAGCACCGTAGCGGATGTTGTTTTTGATACTAGTGCTGAAGAGAAAGCTGTCTTGGGGAACATAGGCGATCGCGTTCCGCAAGTCTTGCAATCGCACTGTTGTAACATCATGCCCATCTAAAAACAGCTGGTTGGCGTCAATATCCAACAGGCGAGGTAATACATTGGCAAGAGTCGATTTCCCAGAACCAATCGCTCCCACAATCGCCACGGTTTCACCGGCATTAATCGTAAAGCTAACATCTTTGAGTGCCGAAGTTTTCGCACCTGGGTAGGTGTAACTCAGGTTTTTCGCCTTCAGCTGCCCTTTCACGGGCGTCGGCAGACTGATAGCATCGGGAGCGTCTTTAATCTGGGGCTTAACCATGAGAATCGACTCAATGCGGTCAATACTCACTTCACCCCGTTGATAGGCAGTAATCGTAAAACCCAAGAGAGCAGTGGGGAAAACTAAACGCTCTGCGTAGATCAGCAGTGCCAGAAAACCACCAATACTAATTGCACCAGAGGCAATCGCGCCAGAACCTAGCCAAAGCAATACGAGTAAGCTGACAGTGGCGAGAGCTTCAATGGTGGGAAACAGTACATTCCGCGTCCTGCCCAAAAGGAGATTTGCCCCTAACAGCTGACCGTTGAGGCGTCGGAAGGCATGGCGCTCGTTTTCCTCTTGAGCGTAGATTTTAATCAAGGAAATACCACTTATATCTTCCTGAATCAGCTCACTTAGGTTCGAGAGTTCTTCCTGTACTGACAACTGTTGGGTTCGTAGCTTCTCGCTAAATAGCTGGACGGTAATTAACATGAACGGATAAACCGCGATCGCCCAAACAGTAAGCCGCACGTTAATCGACATCATCACTGGCAGCGTTAGGGCATAGGCAAATACTGTATTCGCCAGACTCAAAACCGCAAACCCCAATAGACGCCGGATATTATCAACATCGCTGGTGGCGCGGTTAATTAAATCCCCAGTTGTATTTGTCGCAAAATAGGATGGCTCCAGCGTCAGCAGATGCTGAAAAATCTTCTGCTTCAGGTCAAATTCTACCTGACGTCCCAGACCGAACAGAAGAATGCGTGACGCCATCCGAATCACCCACATTACACTTGAGAGGATTAGGATGAGTAACACAACGCGCCCGATCCGCTCGAAGCTAAATGCTGTACGTAACTCGTCAATGCTATCCCCGATTAGTAGAGGGATGTAGACGCCAATTCCATTAACAATAAGTAGAGCGAAGATGCCTAGCAGTGCCTGCGAAGCGTGAGGTCGCAGGTAATGCAGCAGTTTTTGTAGACGCGAGTTAGCCATGTTACAAATTTAACAATTTTTGATTTTAGACGATGGCTAACACTGGCTCTTTTCATTTGACGAATGCGAAGGGGTAACCTACCCCTTGTTCTGGGAATCCTACCTCCGGTCTCAAGCTTCTAGCCAAAAAACTCGCTCTGAGGCGATAAAAGTAACAGGTTTCTACGCTTTCTTGAGTTAGCACGAACAAATACAGCACCTAGTCAAGAGCCACTTACCACAAACCTCAAATGTTACAAATTACGCAATTACCGGCGCTAGCCAGCCTCGTAAGTAGTAGTAAATTGAGCTAAAAAATTCTTCAACGATCCGCGTTGTGACGGTCAGCGCTTCGACAGTGGGGATAAAAGATTGTACTCCAATGCGTAGGGTGGGTGTTGCACCGGGCTGAAACCCATAAAAATCTGTCGGTCGAGAAACAACGTTAAGACCGACATCCGCAAAGCTTAGTCGGGCGCGGCGGCTATTTAGTCCAGAGGTGACGATCAGAACGCGTGTGTTGCCCAATCCTCGCTGCCTCAAGATTTGGTCTACCGCCACAGCACTAGTACGCAAATCTTGGCTTCTGGATTCAACAACAATTCGGTCTCGTGGGACACCCAGTTGTGTTAACAATGTCGCAATGTCATTCGCCTCATTAGTCTGGTCTTGAGTTCCTTGCAAATCAGCCCTGGGACCAGCACTAACAATTACTATTGGTGAGCTACCTAAAGCTATCTGTTCCCGATACAGCTGGGCAGCATAAAGAATGCGATCGCCTGTATCCGTCAGCTGTATTTGCGTCCGGTAGGGAAGGTTTGCTTGGGTTGTTCCCTGCCCTAGCAGGACAATTGCCCCAGCTGCTTGCGCTGCTGGGGCTGCCACAGTGCCAGTTCTAGCTCCTTGGGTTACCTCCCCCAGTTCCAGGCTTCGAGCTAGCAGGTTAGACAAAAATGGTGTACTCGATATCAGCAAAATCAGGAGTGCTGCCACAACCTGATTCCTGTTTTTGAGTCCCTGATTTAGGGCTACACTCAACAGTAAAATGCTGGCTCCTACTGGCTTGAGAGGAAACGAGAGAATGCTCCATGCCGATGATACCAGTCTGTCGTTGGGAAAGAAAAAAGCCAGCACGATGATGGCAAACAGAAACAAACCCCCAAGCAAGGTAAGATACGTTCTAGGGATTACTTTTAACAGCAGATTGTAGAGAATGACTGTGACCAGCAGCCACAGTAGTACTTGAGTAAGTAGTAGGAACATTGTTAAGCACTCGCGAGTTTTTGGTTTTCAGCTGTTGGTTGTTAATTGTTAGTCCGACCACTCAAAACAACAACTAACAACTGGTAGTACCGTCGTTTCAGTAGCGCCTCAATTGCCTGAACCACGGTTTTAATCACTATTACAGGGGCATTATACTCGTCATTGGCAGCAATAATTATCTAGAAAGCGGTGGGGTTGTTAGGGTGTCGCCAATCAAACCAACCATTCTAGGGGCTGGTATCCTCAATACCCAAACCTCAGTAAAATTATCAGCGACGCTTGGCAGTGGCATCAACGGCGTCATCGATAACGTCATGTAGACAACAACCATGCCATTTGGCTGGTGATACATCGCTCAACTGTCCCCTGCTCGACAGGGCATTGCCGCCACTTTTCATGCATCAAGATAGTGTTTAATTACTTTGCTTGGGATTGAAAGAATTGCCGGTGAATAGAAACGCCCAGACTGGAAAGGCTCAAAGCAATCCTACTCCTGCAAAAAAGGGGGTTCTTGCAGTGGAAGCCCGCATCAGTCGTTTGGAGTCAATTGTTGGACAAATCGGAGAGGCAATTCTCGCGACCACCGAGACCATTGATCGTCTTGCTGAGCGCGTGGATGCCCTTGCCATTCAAGTGCAACACCAGGGACACCAAGTTCAACAACAAGGTTACCAGCTCTTCGCCTTAAGCGATGCAGTGCAAACCCTGGCGGAAACTCAACATGATTCTTTAGAGCAGTTGGGGGAACTCACAGAAACGCTGCAACGTCTTGCTGCTGCCATTGAAGCAGCCGATAAATAAGCCGATGCCAAAAAAACTGCCAATCGCGTCGTGAGCGCTTGCGATCGTCTTGAGGGAGAGGAAGTACTTTTCCCGTACATGCCCCGCCCTTAGGGGATTGTGGCATCTGCGTGGACTTTCAAGCACAGGAAAAATGTGCTACGACAACGAGAGTGTCCAAAACTGATTAGGAGACTATTAATGCATTTTCCGAAGCGGTACTTCGTCCTTCTTCCCTGGGCTGCTGTCATCAGTTTGTTAACCGTTAGCTGCACTGAGAGCAAAGTTTCCCAGTGTAACAAGATTATCCAGGTTGCCAACACAGCAGTCAGTGAAGCGAAAGCCGTTACTAATGGCGGTCAGGCAAGCGACCCCAAGGCAATGCTCAAAGCCGCCGATGCCATGGAAAAGGCGTCTCAAGAAATGAAAGCCATCGAGGTTAAGGACGAAAAGCTCCAAGATTATAAAGCTGGTTTTATTAATATGTATCGCGATACTAGCAAAGCCACCCGCGACTTCATAACGGCATTTGAGAAGAAAAACCGCCCAGCAGCGGAGACCGCCTTGACAAATTTGCAGCAAGCCACTGTCCCAGAAAAGCAATTAGTTGCAGACATTAATACCTACTGTTCAGGTAAATAGTGGCTCACCAGTTGCTAAGCTTTTACTCACAAGAAGCATTCTGGGTAAATGTCCTTGAAGTATGCCCTGGTTCATGAGTGGTTGACGCCCAAAGCAACGGGTGGCTCAGAACTGGTAGTTCAAGAAATCTTGAAGCATATTGATGCTGATCTTTATGCTCTGATTGATTTTGAATCTACCAATCCTCAGAGTTATCTATTTGGGCGCTCGATTGGCACAACGTTCCTGCAACACTTGCCCTTCGCCCGCAACGGGGTCCAGAAATATCTGCCCTTGCTGCCCCTTGCGATTGAACAGTTGGACATACGTGGGTATGATGTCATCCTCTCCTCTTCCCACGCTGTTGCCAAGGGCATCCTGACTACGCCGCAACAATTGCACATCTGCTACTGCCATACGCCCATGCGCTACGCTTGGGACTTGACGTTTGATTACCTGCGCAGTAGCCGGATGGGGCGGGGTCCTCAAGGCTTAATCACGCGGTATCTGCTCCATCAGTTGCGCCAGTGGGACGCCCTTTCGGCAAATCGAGTGGACTACTTCATTGCTAACTCTCAGCACACAGCCCGCCGCATTTGGCGCTGTTACCGGCGTCAGGCGACAGTGATTCACCCACCTGTCAATATTGAGCGATTTCCTTTCCAGGCTCAAAAAGAAGATTTTTATCTCACAGTTTCCCGGATTGTTAGTTACAAGCAAGTTTCTTTAATTGTTCAAGCCTTCAATCAATTGGGGTATCCCCTCGTAGTGATTGGTGATGGACCAGAGTTCGAGGCAATTCGCAAACTGGCACAACCGAATGTAAAAGTTCTGGGATTCCAGCCAGACTCAGTGGTTGAGCAGTATATGTCCCAAGCAAAAGCCTTTGTGTACGCTGCTTGTGAAGATTTTGGCATTGCTCTAGTGGAAGCTCAAGCCTGTGGCACGCCAGTCATTGCTTATGGCGCTGGTGGGGCGCTGGAAACTGTTCGGGATATTCGGCAGCATCCGGACAGTGGTACAGGTCTATTTTTTTTTACTCAAAGTGCAGCGGCTTTGATCGAAGCCGTGAAAACTTTTGAGACATTAAATGGAGCATTTAGTCCTTTGGGGTGCCGAGAGATCGCCGCTGAATTTGCCCCAAAAATTTTTGGCGATCGCTACCTGACTTTTCTGGAGCGCTGCTATGAGGACTACCAGTCTCGACTTTCCTCTAACAAATTCCAGTTTCCAGAACCCGATTCGCCGTAGCAAGCGTCTTGTGGCTTTATGATCGTGACGGTGTGGTGTGAAGTGAAGGAGTAAGATGACTGCCGAAAGCCAACTTATCTCCGTCAAGATGTTACGAGCGTTCGTGAAGCGAGGTTTTGGGCCACTCGCGTCACGAAGCAGACACAGAGGTCTGTCTCAACATCGCTTAGACGGTGATTTCGCCAAGCGTCTGTTTGATGTCATGTTTTCCCTATCAGTTCTGATTTTGTTTTTGCCGGTTTACCTGCTTTTAGCAATGCTGATTGCCATCAGCTCCCCCGGACCAATTTTTTATGTCCAGGAACGTGTGGGTAAAAATTACAAACCTTTTGGTTGCCTTAAATTCAGAACAATGGTGGAGAATGCCGATGAAGTGTTGCTAGACATAATGGCAACATCACCGCATCTGCGGGAGGAATTTGAGGATAATTTCAAGCTCAAGCAAGACCCTCGAATTACTTGGATTGGGAGATTTTTGCGGCTCACGAGCCTTGATGAGTTTCCTCAGTTCTGGAATGTTTTGAAAGGAGATATGAGTGTGGTGGGACCCCGACCGTTAGTGCCAGAGGAACTGCCCAAATACGGGCGTTACATGGACAAAATTCTGACGATTCGACCAGGAATTACTGGCTTATGGCAAGTCTCCGGACGCAATGACATCCCCTATGACCGTCGTGTCCAAATCGATGTTTATTACGTTAACTTTCGCAGCTTCTGGCTAGATTTATGGCTAATTGTCAAAACAATTGGTGTGATTATTTCTCCCAAAAACAATGGTGCTTACTGAAGAAGACTTCTCCTAAAGTTTAGGCATTATCTCTTGGAGCGCTGTGAGGATTGAGTCTAAAGTCAACTCTGTCCTCAACCCTTCCTCGTCGCTAACTCCTGACTATTGCTCAAACCGTCAGGTTTTTTATGTCTACTACCCTAGAGCCATAGGAAAATTTAAGTTACCTTAGGGAATGGTTCACCCACTTCCCGATCACCACTATTGGGATGTTAACTTTTAGAGGCAAGTTGCAGCTGCCGTAAGTATCCATATTCCATATTCGTCACAGGAAGATTTCAGAATGACGCAACGCAAGCGAGCGCTAATCACTGGCATTACAGGTCAAGATGGCTCCTACTTGAGTGAATTGTTACTTGAAAAAGACTACGAGGTTCACGGTATTATCCGCCGGACTTCGACGTTTAATACCGACCGTATTGACCACATCTATGTGGACCCTCACAATGAAGCAGCACGATTGTTCCTGCACTACGGCGACTTAACTGATGGTGTGACTTTGCGTCGCATTTTAGAGGAAGTTAAGCCTACGGAAATTTATAACTTGGGTGCTCAATCCCATGTTCGCGTGAGTTTTGACTCACCGGAATATACAGTTGACTCTGTGGGAATGGGTACGCTGCGTCTTTTGGAGGCGATTCGAGACTATCGGCATCGTACCAGCATTGACGTGCATTTCTATCAAGCCGGTTCTTCTGAGATGTATGGAAAGGTGCAGGACGTACCACAGAAGGAAACGACGCCGTTTTATCCACGCAGTCCCTATGCTTGTGCCAAGGTTTATGCCCACTGGCAGACTGTAAATCATCGCGAGTCCTACGGAATATTCGCATGTAATGGCATACTCTTTAACCACGAATCGCCACGCCGGGGCGAAACCTTTGTCACTCGTAAAATTACGAGGGCGATCGCTCGGATTGTTGCTGGTAAGCAGAAAAAAATCTACCTTGGTAATCTTGACTCGAAGCGAGACTGGGGCTATGCAAAAGACTATGTCAAGGCGATGTGGCTGATGCTACAGCAAGACGAGCCAGATGATTACGTCGTCGCCACGGGAGAAACTCACTCAATTCGTGAATTTCTGGATACTTCCTTTAATTATGTCAATCTGGATTGGCATGATTACGTGGAGTTTGACGAGCGTTATCTACGACCCACTGAGGTGGATTTATTAATTGGCGATCCCACCAAAGTGAAGCAAAAGCTAGGTTGGGAGCCTTCTGTGACGTTCGAGCAGTTAGTGGCTTTAATGGTGGAAGCCGACTTGCGGGCACTCGGTATTGCTTCCCCTAACGGTGAAGGTGCGCAACTATTGGAAGATAACGCCTATATTCGTCAGGGTGTCGGTAGCATGGTTGATTGAGCGATTAGCAGGCGAACTGACGAGCTAATGATTGAGAGCCGATCGATAATCGAATCAGTGACGAATTGCTATGAGAGTTCCTGAAACTGGGTAAGGATGGCAACAGAAATGGCAACTTTAGATTTGACTAATAAAAGGATTCTAGTCACGGGTGGGGCTGGATTTCTAGGGCGTCAGGTAATTGATCAGCTGTGTAAAGCAGGAGCCGATCCACAGAAGATCACAGTACCGCGATCGCGCGACTATGACCTGCGTTCCTTAGAAAAATGCCAGCAAGTGGTCGATCAGCAAGATATCGTCATTCATCTTGCCGCCCACGTTGGCGGTATTGGATTGAATCGGGAAAAGCCAGCTGAGCTGTTCTACGATAACCTGATGATGGGCACACAGTTAATTCATGCGGCCTCTCAAGCTGGTGTCGAAAAGTTCGTCTGTGTCGGAACCATCTGCGCCTATCCCAAATTCACCCCAGTACCCTTCAAAGAGGATGACCTCTGGAATGGTTACCCTGAGGAAACCAACGCCCCCTATGGAGTTGCTAAGAAAGCCCTCCTCGTTCAACTCCAATCTTATCGGCAGCAGTACGGCTTTAATGGCATTTACCTACTGCCAGTAAATTTGTATGGCCCGGAAGACAACTTTGACCCTAGTAGTTCCCACGTTATCCCCGCCTTGATTCGTAAGGTGCATGAGGCGCAGCAAAAAGGAGAAAAGAAGTTACCCGTGTGGGGCGATGGCAGCCCTACCCGTGAGTTTCTCTACTCGACTGACGCGGCACGGGGTATCGTTATGGGTACTCAGGATTACAACGAGCCAGATCCGGTAAATTTGGGAACGGGGTATGAAATTTCGATTCGCGAATTGATCGAGCTAATTTGCGAATTCATGGAATTCGAGGGTGAAATTGTCTGGGAAACCGATAAGCCCAATGGTCAGCCTCGCCGCTGTCTGGATACAGAACGGGCAAAGCAAGCTTTTAACTTTACCGCCCAAGTGGACTTTAAGCAAGGCTTGCGGAATACAATTGATTGGTATCGGCAGCACGCTGGGTAGAGAATTCTCTAGTCCTGGCACAGCTTGATTTACTAATCTTAAACCCCAACAATCCTCATAGATTGTTGGGGTTTCTGGCTTCCATTCACTCCGAACCAGTCGCTTGGAGTTTTGATACCATTTCTCTAACTATCCGCTATATCTATATATACAATTCTGGGATTAAGGATTGGGATTAAGATCGCCACCCCCTAAACTTTTTGACTTCCAGTTGAGCAACAAACGGGATATTGTTGCCATAGCCAGCATCAATCACTACAACGCTGCCGTGTACCCCCGTCCTAAGCAACGGTCGAGCCATCCAAAGCCAAGTCAAACTTTTTGACAAAATCTGGATCGTTTGAAAAGTGCTCTTCGTGGCGTTGAGGCAGTCTACCGATTATGAAACGCGACTGGATTAAATTCATTTACGAGCGAAATACTTATGTGGTCGATCTACGGCGCATCAGTACCTTTACTTGTGCAAAGAACGGTCGGTTGATGTTTTGGTTACCTGATGCAAAAGACCCAATTGTTATCCATTCGCAAAGTAATCCCGATGCTTATCAACAAATTTTAGACTATCTTGAAAAGACAACGAAGCCATCCTATTTTTAATTTACCTAAATAAAAATAATCGATATTAGAACTATTGCAAAAATACAAAGAACCCCTCCCAAACCCTCCCCTGAATAAAAGGCTTCGTCCTCTGCCATCTCCCCTGTTAGGGGAGAACGAGAGGGATGGACAGGGAGTAAGATTTCTTCCCGCCGAAACGGGGGGACTGTTAGCGTTAGCGTAGCGGGGCGAAGCCCAGTGCGGGGGATAAATTCGACTTTTGCAAGAGGTCTATTGAAGACAACTCAATAACCGGACTGCATTTGCTGATTTTGACTTGGGGTAACAACTATACCCTAGCCTCAAGCATTTGCTTTGAAGCTTAAAGAAACTCAAAATACTGTGGCGTTAATCGGCTCAAAGAACAAAGTATCGTTTTGAAGGGACAACTCCCGCGATCTGCGCTATGCTCTTCAACCATACTGGGCTAAGCCTTGCTATGCTCCTTCAGATCGCGCTCTTCGGTTCCGATTCAGACCCAAAACTTTACTGCTATGTCTCAGCCTACAATCGAATCCATTCTTCAAGAAAAGCGTTTATTTCCGCCAGCCGCTGAATTTTCAAGACAAGCTCACATCAAAAGTCTGGAAGAGTATCAGCAACTCTACGAAAAGGCGAAAGCTGACCCCCAAAAGTTTTGGGCAGATTTAGCTGAAACAGAGTTGCACTGGTTTGGGACGTGGGACACGGTGCTGGATTGGCAACCGCCTTTTGCTAAGTGGTTTGTCGGCGGGAAAATTAATATTTCTTACAACTGTCTTGACAGACACCTAACTACATGGCGTCGAAATAAAGCGGCGTTGATTTGGGAAGGAGAACCGGGAGACTCGCGGACTCTGACATATGCCCAGTTGCACCGGGAAGTTTGCCAGTTTGCCAATGTCTTAAAACAACTGGGAGTGCAAAAAGGCGATCGCGTTGGCATTTATATGCCCATGATTCCGGAAGCGGCGATCGCGATGCTGGCTTGTGCGAGAATTGGTGCGGCTCACAGTGTGGTCTTCGGTGGATTTAGTGCTGAAGCATTGCGCGATCGCCTAATTGATGGTCAAGCCAAGCTGGTTGTGACAGCTGATGGGGGTTGGCGCAAAGATGCGATCGTTCCTCTCAAAGACCAAGTAGACAAAGCTTTGGCGAATGGTGCGGTGCCGACGATCACAGATGTCCTGGTTGTCAAACGCACCAGTCAGGAAATCCACATGGAACCAGACCGCGACCACTGGTGGCATGATTTGCAGCAGGGGGTATCAGCCGATTGCCCCGCCGAACCGATGGACAGTGAGGATATGCTGTTCATTCTCTACACTAGTGGCAGCACTGGCAAGCCGAAGGGAGTTGTCCACACGACTGGCGGTTACAACCTCTACACCCACATGACGACCAAGTGGATATTTGATCTTCAGGATACAGATGTCTACTGGTGTACTGCTGATGTGGGCTGGATTACGGGTCACAGCTACATTGTTTATGGACCCCTTTCCAATGGTGCCACAACGCTGATGTACGAAGGTGCCCCCCGTGCTTCTAATCCTGGTGCTTTCTGGGATGTGATCGAAAAACACGGCGTCAACATCTTCTACACCGCACCCACCGCGATCCGGGCGTTTATTAAGATGGGTGAACACCATCCCAAAGCCCGTAACCTGTCTTCCTTGCGGTTACTGGGAAGCGTGGGAGAACCGATTAATCCAGAAGCTTGGATGTGGTATTACCGGGTGATTGGCGGCGAACGCTGTCCGATTGTTGATACCTGGTGGCAAACTGAAACTGGCGGCATCATGATTACACCCCTACCGGGTGCCATCCCAACTAAACCCGGTTCTGCTACCCTTCCCTTCCCTGGAATTCTCACCGATATTGTGAATTTGGAAGGTAATTCAGTTGGAGATAACCAAGGCGGTTATCTGGTGGTGAAGCACCCTTGGCCGGGAATGATGCGCACGGTTTACGGTGACCCCGACAGATTCCGCCGCACCTATTGGGAACATATTCCGCCGAAAGATGGGGAGTATGTCTATTTTGCTGGAGATGGTGCTAGGAAGGATGAAGAGGGTTACTACTGGGTGATGGGGCGCGTGGATGATGTGATTAGTGTTGCCGGACACCGTCTCGGTACGATGGAAATTGAGTCAGCGCTAGTATCTCACCCGGCGGTTGCTGAAGCGGCTGTTGTTGGGAAACCAGATGAATTGAAGGGGGAAGAAGTCTTTGCCTTTGTCACCCTGGAAGGCGACCAAAACCCCAATGAGGAGTTGGCGAAAGAACTGAAGCAGCACGTTGTGAATGAGATTGGCGCGATCGCACGTCCGGGGGAAATCCGCTTTACCGAGGCTTTGCCCAAAACGCGATCAGGTAAGATTATGCGGCGATTGCTGCGTAATTTAGCAGCAGGTCAGGAAGTTGCAGGTGATACCTCCACCCTAGAAGATCGGGGTGTGTTGGATAAGCTGCGGGAAGGAGCGTGAGATAGGCATTGAGTTTGACTTGTCTGTGGCAGTATAACTGGGCGAGTGTCATAGCCAGCTATACTGCCTTCCGTTAAGGAGATAAAGATATGGATAGGCTGAAGGGCAAGGTAGCGGTGATTACGGGTGCTGCTTCAGGGCTAGGTCGAGCTTGTGCTGAACGTTTTGCCCAGGAAGGTGCAAGGGTTGTCGTCGCTGATATCCAGGAAGAGGCTGGCAAAGAAGTTGCCCAAGCCCTCCCTGAAGGTCGGTTTGTCAAGGTAGACGTGACCGATCCAACCTCGGTTGAAGCTATGATCGCCCAAACCGTTCGGCACTACGGTCGGTTGGATATCCTCTTCAACAACGCTGGGATTGATGGTGAACACGCTCCCACGGATGAGAGTACCCTGGAGAACTGGCGGAAAGTGCTGGCAGTGAACCTAGATGGGGTGTATTTCGGGATGAAGTACGGAATTGCTGCAATGCTCGATCAAGGGAGCGGAGTTGTACTGAACATGGCATCCATTGTTGGCTTGGTTGCCTTTGCCAAGAATCCACCCTATTCGGCTTCCAAGGCGGCAGTGATTCAGCTTACCCGTGCAGCAGCGATCGAGTATGCAGATCGACGCATCCGGGTCAATGCCCTATGCCCTACGGTCGTTCAGACGCCACTATT
>DATNQP010000488.1:0-16152 GCA_036703965.1 Leptolyngbyaceae cyanobacterium | reverse complement strand
ACAGGTGAACAGCTAACCATTTCCAAGATTAATGCCTTGACAGGGTTAAGTAACATTCACCTCGTCGTCCTATCAGCTTGCGAAACTGCCCTGGCTGGTCCTCGTCAAGATGGTGTAGAAATTGCCAGTGTCGCTTACTATTTCATGAACCAGGGAGCTAAAGCGGTGATGGCTTCTCTGTGGGCAGTTAATGATGCCAGCACGAGTCTACTGATGCAGCAATTTTACAAAAATTTGGCAAGTGGTACTCCCCAAAAGCCGATGACTAAATCCGAAGCTTTGCGTCAAGCCCAACTGAGCCTTTTACAGGACAACATCACCACAGCGGATGCACCACAACGGTCAAGTCTTGGAGTTGTTCCTAGACCTGGGGGGCAAACTACCGCCGTCAATAGCAACGGTTCCAGATTTTCCCACCCTTACTACTGGACACCGTTTATTCTGATTGGCAACGGATTGTAACTCGCCTGACATCCAAAGTGTGATTCGACAACCTTCAACCCTATCGATAAATCGGCAGCGTGAAGTGAAAGCAGCCACCCTTGGGAGCTGTATCCACCCAAATCCGACCATAATGGGCGCGAACAATTTTTTGGCATAACGATAAGCCCAATCCATACCCCTCTTTCGCTTCGTCTCGCTTAAGGCGAAAGTGGTTTTCAAAGATGCGATCGCAATTCTCTTCTGGGATACCAGGCCCATCGTCCCAAACCGTAACCTGCATTTTCTGCGTTGTACGGTGCAGAATTGAAACTCCAATTTTGCCGTCTTTGGGAGCGTACTTAATGGCATTGTCCAGCAGGTTGACGATTACCTGACGCACCAATTCTTCATCGGCATAGACAAGTGGCAAATCTTGTGGTATGTCAGTTTCCACCTGCTGAGATTTGAGTCGAAACTGGTCCCTCATCTGATTAAGAATTTCTTGGCAAAGTATCCCCAAGTCCAGTTTTTGAGGTCGAATGTTAAATTCACCACTAGTTGCCCTTGCCCCTTGCAGGAGGTCCGTAATCATCCGCTCCATAGTGCGAAATTGAGTACGACCTTGCTCAAACAACCGCCTTTTTAGCGATGGTGTCAACCCAGAAGCACCATTATTCTTCTGCGACTGATGATAGTCTAATTCTAAGGTTTCCACAGCAATTGAGGCTGCCGTCAAAGGATTACGCAAGTCATGAGCCAACATTAACATCACTTGGTCTTTGAATCGCAGTTGATCGAGCAGTTCTTCTTTTTCTTGTTTTAGGCGAAAGATTTCGTCAGATAGTCGAATTAGTTCAATGGAAGACGCTAGAGAAGTCGCAGCCGATTGCGGTATCTCAGCCGAGGGAGATACGCTGATGGCTGATTCTAAGGGAGGAATATCTTCAGAAAGTCCCCGTTGGTGTTCCTCTACAGAGCGTTGCCAGCGAGGCCACCAGTTCTTCAGCTGAGCAATCAAATTACTACCGGCAAGGGTGTGTTTGGGTGCCGGATGAATCTTAATCAACGCTGGGGTTGCCACAAGCTTAAAATGCTCAGCTAGATAAGGCTGTTCCCCAACATCTACAACCATGAGTTCAAACGCATAGTCTGTCTTCAGGCTGTCGAGATAACTGCGGACTCGCTGGATATGTTTCCGAGAGCTGGGGCGCTCATCAACAAACAGCAGTAGCTGTAGTGATGCTTCCGAATTAGGGGACTTTTCAAGAGCTGCCTGCATGCAATTTGATGTTAGCACTGGGGACAAACAGGTAAGGCTTGTAACAAAAAGTGGATTAACTGTCTATTACCGAGAGTATGAGCTTCCTTACAATTTAATATCTATTTTAGATTCTCGGTAACACCCATGCTTTCTATTGTTGGATTCTCCGAAGAGGGGGAGCTTTAAGAGAGGGGAAAATTTTTCCGGTACTAGCCTCGGCCTGAGGGGGAAAATCTTACCGAGTTGCGACTCCCGATGCCCTTCTACGCTCTCGCTGCCCCTTTCGTCCTAAGATCCTAAAAGACTCTTAAGGTCTCCCCAGCTTCCGTCAATTCTTGTTATCCATCAACTCACGACTCCTAACTCACCATGGCTACTGGTTACGTCGCTCTTGTCCTTCATGCCCATCTGCCTTTTGTCCGACACCCTGAAAGTGACTATGTCCTCGAAGAGGAATGGCTATTTGAGGCAATCACAGAAACTTACATCCCATTGCTGCACGTATTTGAAGGGTTAAAGCGGGATGGTGTTGACTTCAAAATGACCATGAGCATGACACCTCCTTTGGTGTCGATGCTACGTGACCCCCTGTTACAAGAGCGCTACGACAAACACTTAGCTTTACTAGAAGAACTGGTTGAGAAAGAAG
This sequence comes from Leptolyngbyaceae cyanobacterium, assembly GCA_036703965.1. Classification (GTDB taxonomy): domain Bacteria; phylum Cyanobacteriota; class Cyanobacteriia; order Cyanobacteriales; family Coleofasciculaceae; genus DATNQP01. Next base: position 13,819 of record DATNQP010000488.1, on the reverse strand, counting down.
TCGAGCATAACGAGCATAACGGTCATATCCGCTATCTGGCTGAACATTATGCGACGGAGTTCAACAAGATTCGCATCACCTGGGAAGAATATAAGGGCGATCTGGTAACAGCGTTTAAGCAATTCTTAGACACTAACAACCTGGAAATCATCACCTGCGGCGCTACTCACGGCTACTTTCCGCTGATGAAGATGTATCCCCAGGCAGTCTGGGCGCAAATCCAGGTAGCTTGTGAACATTACGAGGAAAACTTTGGGCGTCCCCCTAAAGGAATTTGGTTGCCGGAATGTGCTTACTATGAAGGCGTTGAGCGGATGCTGGCGGATGCTGGCTTGCGCTATTTCCTCACGGATGGGCATGGTATTTTGTATGCTCGTCCCCGTCCGCGTTTTGGTACGTATGCTCCCATCTATACGGAGACGGGGGTTGCCGCCTTTGGTCGCGACCAGGAGTCATCTCAGCAGGTTTGGTCTTCTGAGGTAGGGTATCCCGGAGCAGCTGAATACCGGGAGTTTTATAAGGATTTAGGCTGGGAGGCAGAATACGAGTACATCAAGCCGTATATCATGCCCAACGGGCAGCGGAAGAACACTGGCATCAAGTATCACAAGATTACGGGTCGTGGTCTTGGGTTAGGAGATAAGGCACTCTATGACCCCTACTGGGCGAGAGAAAAGGCAGCGGAACATGCCAGTAACTTCATGTTCAACCGTGAACAGCAAGTCCACTATCTTGCGGGTCTGATGCAGCGCCCCCCGATTGTAGTTTCGCCTTATGATGCTGAACTGTTTGGTCATTGGTGGTACGAGGGTCCCTGGTTTATTGATTACTTGTTCCGCAAGTCCTGGTATGACCAAGATAGTTACGAGATGACGCACTTGGCGGATTATTTGCGGAATCATCCAACACAACAGGTTTGCAAGCCTTCTCAGTCGAGTTGGGGTTATAAGGGGTTCCATGAGTATTGGTTGAATGAAACAAATGCCTGGATTTATCCCCACCTCCATAAAGCCGCAGAGCGGATGATTGAGCTAGGCTATCGGGAGCCAGCCGATGAGCTGGAGTGGAAGGCTCTTAACCAAGCAGCGCGAGAACTACTGCTGGCGCAATCGTCGGACTGGGCGTTTATTATGCGAACAGGGACGATGGTGCCTTATGCAGTACGGAGAACGCGATCGCACTTGATGCGCTTTAATAAGCTCTACGACGACATTAAAGTGGGCAAAATTGACAGCGGTTGGTTAGAAAAAGTCGAGGAAATCGACAACATTTTCCCCGAAATTAACTATCGCGTCTATCGCCCGTTGTAACTGGTGTGTCAGTTCAATCGATGCTACCAAGGGCTGCCAACTACTATAAAGGCAGCCCAATAGTAGGGGTGCGAGAGATTTTCGTTCTCAAGTGCGGCTAGGGCTGGTGGTAGAGATATACTGCCTCTGGAGTTGTGCAACTGACCCTCTTCCAAGCGCACCTGCCCTTTCAGCATCGCTATCTGGGCTTGCCGAAGAGCCTCTGCTTTAATCGGTGCCGTTTTCAGATCTCGATAAAATTCAACCATTAGCCCTAGGGTTCCTTCATCACTGACCTCCCACAAACTGGCTACAGCTGACTTAACGCCCGCCTGAACGGCTAACCCCGAAAAACCCAACTCGGCGTTTTTATCCCCTATAGCCGTTTGACAAGCACTCAGTACCAAAAGCTCTACTGGCGGATTATTCCAACGCAACTCCCTCATCTTATCGAGTGTCAGTCTAGTATCCCAAAACTGAACGTAGGAGTCGCTGGGTGCTCCAGGCTGGAAGACGGCATGAGTTGCCAGGTGAATAATTTTAAAGGGCTGTGAGGCTCGTTGTGACTGTAAATTAGCCAGGGTGAATTCTTGATTAAGGAAGGATTTACCCCGCCACAGATTTTTCCTAATTGCAGATAACTCCACGGGTACAGCAGGCAGGGGATTTTGGTCTTTAAATTCTGACGCACCCATTGCCAGGACTGGTGAATTCCTCAAATCTCCGTAGATTGTATCGGTTAGTTTGAAGGCGGGAATACGTGAAAAGCTATACTTTTCTACTAGAAAGTGTTGCCCATCATGTAATGCAGCTAAGGGCAAGGTACGCAAGCCCTCACCTACGCAAAAGAGCAACGTGTCTATGCCTTGCGCTTGAAGGTCTGCCTCCAGTGGAGCTATCATCCATTGATAGAGTTGCTGGGCTGTGGGCAGGTAGCGGTTCGTATCCCTAAATCTCGGATTAGTGATCGCGCTTCTCAGTTCTTTCACCTGTTGAAGTAGGGCTTCGCGATTCGCTGGCAAGACACGCTTGTGTATGGGTTGGCTTCCAGGAGTAATTAATACAAGTTCTAGGTGCTGCGCTCGTGGAACCATGTAAATCAAAGCGGGCTTTTTCCCCGTTTGAATGGCGATGTTGCCTAAAGTATCGGCAATATCCTTAACCGTCATTAAGCGATCGGAGAAATTTACCCCAAAGTAACCCTCAAATTGGTTTTCCCAGTTTTGCTCAATTTGCGTTACTTCTTTAGATAACTCCTCCTGGTCTAAGGTTGGCCCTAATTGAGGGATGTCAACTGCTTTTGCTATGAGGGCATGACCTTCAGCATGGGGGAGGGTGCTAGTAATGTTGGGAGTTGCAATACTTGCTTGTGCTTGTATCGATTTTGTAGTGATAGTACCCGTGAGGTGCAGTACTGCCAGCAATAAGCTAAGGTTACTCACTAGCGATTTCATGGTGACCTCGTTGAGCTTGAGATATGTGATACTCTCCCTCAGCCACCCGAGAGAATGGAGTTCACAATAGTTATCGACTTATATTTCGTAGATTGCCAACCCTCTTAAGCACAATAGTACTGACTTAAGAAGGAAAATTGAACACAACCAATCAATCCTTGTGCAGGGGGCCTCTAGGTAGGCACTCCGTCCCCCAGTGGGGGGTTTGGGGCGCTTCCCCCCAATCATGGTTTTTCTACAAACGACTATTTTTCGCTTAAGTCAGTACCATTCCTCTTAAGGAGTATTCTCTCCGCTAGCTTGAAAATAAGCTTCTGGTGTAACTCTGCGAGCGAGAATTAGCCTTCAACGGCAACTAAAAAACCTCTCTACTATCAAAATGCAGTAGAGAGTCGAGGCAACTAAGACCAAATTGTTTTCAAGCTTCTTCGTCTATCAGGAGAAATCTTTATCCAACCGAGACTTGATTAGTTTCGACCCCAGTTGCCCCGCTAACGCTTCTGGCAACACTAACCATCTTGTCAAGGATTTGCTGGCTGGGAACTGTGCCTTTTAAAACAACGGTGCCACCCGTCTGAGCAACGTAGAGGGTGTTGATGTCATCCAAATCAGGGTCTTCATCAAAAGCCAAGGCAACTCGTTTGGCAAGACCACTTTGGTCAAATTCACCGTTTAAACCAACTCGCTCTGGGGGAATTGCTTCGGTGCCAGTAGCCGCCGGGGCTTGAGCTGTTGTAGAGGCTTGAGGTGAAGGCTGGGCAGCGGCAGGAGGGTTAACCTGAGCATTCTGTGGTTTCCCGATTCCAAAGAGTCTTTGTAACCAACCCATAAATTTTTAGCTCCAGTAACGGTTGAAGAACATCAACATTATGGGCGAATAGTGGTATTTATGCCTCTGTCCAGAAACATATTTCACCTTTCGCTGCGGTTCACTCTTGTGGCATACCAGAGCTAACCCCTACAAATTGACCAAAGAAAGGCAGAAGGCAGAGGGCACAGGGCAGAAGGTAAACCTGCTGCCGAAGGCACAAGCCTTCTGGCGACCGAAAGGACGTTCGGCGAGCGATCAGCCGAAAGTCGAGCCGGAGCAAGGGTATCAAGCCCCACTGAACGAGAGTTCAGTGGCTTGTATAAGAGGAGGGGTCTGAATCCCCTTCTGAATACTGCCTTCTGCCTCCTGCCTTCTGCCCTCTGCCTTTTCAACTTCCACTTTCAACTCTTTAACTTTCAACGTTTAACCTGCTAACGTTCAACTTTTCTTTCCCCTTATTCCTCTAAATCTTCGCTACGGGCAATGCTACCACCGCCTACGGTGACGAGGTCAATTTGCTGACGGTAGTAATCGACGCTCTTGACTTGGACTTCTACGCGATCGCCTAGTCGATAGGCAGTGCGGTTTTTGCGACCCACCAGGCAGGCGTGTCTGGAGCGATACTCGTACCAGTCATCTTTGAGAGAGCTAACGTGAACGAGTCCTTCTACGAGCAGGTCTTCAATTTCGACAAAGAAACCGTAGGACTGGACGCCGGTAATCAAACCACTAAAGACATCCCCGGTACGCTCTTTCATCTGTTCGGCTTTCTTTAATCCCTGCAAATCAACCTCCGCATCGGCGGCAAGCTTCTCGCGGTCATTGAGATGAGGAACCAATGATGTCGCTTGATTTTCCAGATCTTGCTGCGTATCCGGTGGCAAGACATTCCAGTTGATGTTGCCGTGGCTGTCGCTATGACCTAGATCAACGCGGTCTTTGGAACGGGTAGAGCGGCGATCGCGTCCTTTTTCAAATAGCGCCACCAGCACTCGTTGGACGAACAAATCTGCATAACGCCTTAAGGGGGATATGCAGTGGGTATAGCCATCAGTCAACGCTAGACCAAAGTGAAATCCTGGTTTGGAACTGTAAGTCGCTGACGTTAAAGTTGCCTGTAACAAATAAGTCAACACTTTGGAGGCTGTCGATTTTGCAAATAACTGGGTAAAGCGTTGATAATCCTGGGGAAGCACCTCTTCCTCTTGCTCCAGCTGCATGTCTAGCTGTAGATTGCTACCCAGCTTAATTAAATCCTGAAGCTCATCGACATCCGGTGCAGACTGCACACAGTAAATCGCTGGCAAGGACAGGGCTTGCAAGTGAGAGGCAATCGCTTGATTTGCCAATACTACTAGTTCTGTCAGGAGCGATCGCACTGGTAGAGTTGAGGTAACGACAATAGCTCCGAGTCGCCCTTCATCTTTGTAGGGGTACTGAGTCTCCGACCAATTCAGTTCAAAAGATGACCGCTGCTGTCGCTGTGCTTTCACCGCCGGACTTAAGGTAAAAAATAGTGTTTTGAGCAGCTCCACTGCCGGTGCCAAGTCTGGGTCAACGTCCTGATGACCCCCTAGAAGCGATTGCGCCTGCTCGTAACTTAACTGGTGGTCTACCTGAATGACTGAGGGGTGAATCTCAAACTCCACCAATTGACCCGTGTCGTCGAGGGTGAGTAGCACTGAAAGGGTCAAGCGGTCTTCACCAGGTACCAAGGAGCAACGACTTGCGACAGCATCAGGCAGCATTGGCAGCACTGTGTCTCCCAGATAAACCGCTGTACCTCGCTTCCTGGCTTCTTTATCCAATGGCGAGTCCGGCTCAACCAGAAAAGCAACATTAGCAATGTGGATGCCCAACTGCCACTGTCCTGCGTCAGTTTTTTGTAGGGTGAAGGCATTTTCGATCACTCCACTCTTATCACTGTCTGAATCGTTTTCTATTGTGACGGTCAAAAGCGATCGCAAATCGAGGCGCTTCTTTAGGTCTGTTTTGCGTAGTTGTTTGGGTAAGGCGTCGGCAGCTTGGAGTACTTCATCGGGGAATTCGCGGCGCAGGTCGTGCTTGCAACAGACAATGTCGGTATCAGCGGCGTCTTCTGCATCAGTCCCTAGGATGCGGGCTACTCTGCCAATAGGAGGGTTTTGTCCTAAGGGGTAGCGTAGCACTTCAACATGAACAAGATTCTCAACTGCCTGCTTTAGGGTGTCGTCATTCGGCTGGAGGTCAAGTTCAAAAAGAAGTCGATCATCCAGGGGAACGGCGCGGTAACCGTGGTTTGTCTGCCTGACTCGCGCCAGTACAGAAGGATTGACCCGTTCTAAGATTAACCGCACCTGCCCTTCCGGGCTACGGCGTCGGCTGCCTTCTTTCGTAATTTTTACCAAAACGCGATCGCCATTCCAAGCTGTACTCAAATGGCTCTCTCGAATATAGATATCATCGGCTCCCTCGACATCCTGAATGGCAAAGCAAAACCCCTTACTGGAACAGCGCAGCTTCGCTTCAACAACGTCTTCTTCCTGGACGCGCCGGTACCTGCCGCGATCTTTGACCAAAATTCCCACTTTTTCGAGTGCATCCAGGGCGATTTGGAGTTTTTGGAGACTTGCCTCATCCTGACAACCGAGTTTCTTCTCCAATACTTTGGGAGCCACTAATTTTTCATCGGTGAAACTGGAAAGCAATGTAGCGATTGAAAATTCCATCCAACAATCCTTTTTATCTGAATCGCAGTTTTGTTGCTCTTGTCCTGTTGGCAAAGCGCATGCATCATGTGACGGTACCCACTCTGAAGAGTTGTTGGGCGTAGTCCTTCCCGTTCCCCGTTCCCCGAAGGGGTTCCCGAAGGGTAGGGGTTGCCGTTTGCGTAGCATGCGCGTAGCGCGTAGCGTCGGGTAGGGTCGGTTGAAGGTTAGAGGCTTTAAGGTTAAAAACGTTTAACCTGCCAACTTTCAACCTTGGAAAAGGTGTCCACTGGTGGCGGCGCGAACATTCGCCCAAACCGGCTTGCTGACTGTGTCTGTTGTTTTCTGTGCTTTGAGAGTGAGCCTCAATCCACCCTAATTGTGGTGGATGACTCGCCGTGAGATTTACCAGCTACCGAGGGAAGTGCTGATTTGTACCAGTGTTTCAACGGCAATGGCACATTCACTCCAGCAACCTTCCTCTCTAGGAGGATTACTTCTCTCTTGAGACCGCTGTCATAAAACGGAGACTAAGAATGTAGTTGTAGGTGAGACGCCATGAACTTCGTACACAACGAAGAATGAAAATTTCTCTTTTCCCACTCCCTACTTTCTACTCCCCACTTCTATTTTCAAGTTAGAAGCAACCGATACCTGGTGAGGAGCCATTGAGGCACCCAGTTTCTTGCCAACAGAAACGTACTTTGACACATTACCTTCTACGAATTGTTGCCACTCTTCGTTCTGATTCGCTTTGCGGCAAAGGCAATGAGTTACAGTGACAATAGACAGTCTTCAATTATTTTAGGTTCTAGACGTCCGTTCACGAAATCTGTTCTTAAAAAGAGCGTATATCCTTAATGATGACAAGGTACCCTTTTTAAGGGCAGTAGTGTAGAAAGCCCGACCCGCTCTTGAAAAGCGCTGAAAAGTTGATGTTTACTCAGTTCCAAGCTCATTATCCCAAAGGTAGCCTACTTACTGAGCTGTCAGCAATCGATCACGGTAACTACATCGTGCGTTGCTTGGTTCAAGTTGAGGGAACAACCCTAGTGACAGCTCTTGCTGCTGCCCAAACTGTTGAGCTGGCAGAAGAGCAAGCCAGAAACCGAGCCTTAGCTGTTTTAGGCATTTCCACCACAACGGTCACTGGAGAAAAAGAAACCCCACTGGCTACCCGTGGGGTACCAGCCCCACTGAACCCAACAGCGACGGCTCCTGTAGCCTTCTCAGACACCTCTGGCATCGCTCCTGCTACGCTATCAGAAAGTTTGGGACGAACCCAACCCTCTGTGTTTCCAGAAACCGTTAAAGCTAGTGAGGTGACACATTTGTCCTTTTCGGAGTTAAGGTATGAAGATACGGCAGACCGTGCCACACCGACGCAACTTGTAACCGATGAGATTCCGTTTAGAGAGGAGTTTTCCTCAAGCGAAGTTGAAACCCCCCAGGAAGACGTTGAAACTCCGCTGTGGATGGCCGAAAAGATGCCCCAGGCTCAGCTGAATGACGCAGCCGCCACGCCTTCTTCTGAGAGTGAATTGGAAACACACACCAGCAGTACGCCTGCCACCAGCGCTCCTATTGACTTTTCTGACATCATTGCCAGAACCAATGTGGAACTCAAGCGCCTAGGCTGGACTAATCAGCAGGGACGCGATTATCTCGTACAAACGTATGGTAAGCGATCGCGCCAACTGCTAACTGATGGTGAGCTACTAGACTTCCTACATCATCTAGAATCTGAGCCGTCACCCGATTAAACGGTTCAGGACTTACGGTATCACACCTCTAGCCCCCCTTGCTGTGGGGGGAACCGGACTTCTCTTCCCCAAAAATTGGCAGGGCAAGATGACCAATACGGCGTAAGTCCTAAACCTTTTAACCTGCAACCCTTGCCCTAGGCAACGCCGACAGGAGTGCGTGTTGCTGAGGGACGCCGCTCAATCACCTGATCGATTAAACCATAGTCCTTTGCTTCGCCTGCCGACATGAAGAAGTCGCGCTCTGTATCTTGCTCAATCCGCTCAATGGGCTGACCAGTGTGTTGTGCCAAAAATTCATTGAGACGTTGCTTGTGATAAAGGATTTCTTTTGCCTGAATTTCAATATCGGTTGCCTGTCCTTGTGCCCCACCCAAAGGTTGGTGAATCATGATTCGGGAATGAGGTAGGCTCATCCGCTTACCCTTGGCACCAGCACTAAGTAGGAAAGCGCCCATACTGGCGGCTAAGCCCACACAAATCGTACAGACATCTGGGCGGACTTGATTCATCGTATCGAAAATGCCCATGCCAGCCGTTACAGAACCGCCGGGAGAGTTGATATACAGGTAAATGTCTTTTTCGGCGTCATCGGCTTCTAAATACAGCAGCTGGGCAACGATTAGGTTTGCTAGCTCAGAATCAACCTGTTGTCCCAGAAAGACAATGCGTTCCCGCAAAAGACGAGAGTAGATGTCAAAGGCGCGTTCGCCACGACCGGATTGTTCAATGACTGTAGGAATCATGCGGAAACCTTAAGTTTGTATTTCTTTAGATTGTAGCGATTGGCACGGTTGGCTGTTGGATTGCTGATTTGTGAGCGTCTCCTAGCCGTCTGTAGGGGAGTAGCTTAGCTTAATAGCTTTGGTCTAAGCTCGACTTTATCCATTTACCTGAACCGCGATCGCCTACGCTCAAGCCTATATCTATCAATGCCTTCGCCTTTTACCATGTCGCCCGCTTCAACCTTGCATGGTAAAAAGTTCCAGCTCCGAGCTGGAACTTTTTACCAATAATCTGGCTTAGATCACTTGATTGAATAAAGTCCAGGTAAGAAGATTACCGTTTAGTTGGTAGATCTTGCATTTGTGAACCCCATCAATGAAGAGTGCTACTTAGCGAGTGCCCCGACCAGCAGGTGTCCGTCCGCTTTCATCATTACTGCCACCGCGAGGACTGGAGTTACCTGGGTCTGCTCCCTCTGGACCATTGCCAATCCCCTGGTTACCGCGACGATTCACATTATTCCGACCTTCATTGTCATCATCATCATTATCATCATCATCATCATTATCATCATTCTGACTTTCGGCCCGATCATCATCATCGTCGGCAGTGATGTTCTGAGCTTCTTCACGGGGAAGCTGTCGCAGACCCACCAAGCCAGGGAAACACCGACTGGATGGTCCAACTAGCTCATAAGCGACTTGACCTGAGCTGCCTGTGCCGGTACCTGTACCGCTGCCACTACCCGTGCCGGTGGCTGTACCTGTACCCGTACTGCCGCCTGCTGTACCGGTGCCAGTTCCCGTGCCTGTGCCAGTTCCCGTGCCTGTGCCTGTAGCTGTACCACCACTGCCGACGACTGTACCGCTGCCGGTGCCTGTGCCAGTTCCCGTGCCAGTTCCCGTGCCGGTGGCTGTACCTGTACCACCACTGCCGCCGACTGTACCGGTGCCTGTGCCGGTGCCGGTGCCACTACCCGTGCCTGTGCCTGTAGCTGTACCACCACTGCCGCCGACTGTACCGGTGCCTGTGCCTATACCTGTGCCGGCACCTGTACCTGTACCTGTGCCGGTGGCTGTACCCGTACTGCCGCCGACTGTACCGGTGCCTGTACCTGTGCCTGTACCTGTGCCAGTTCCCGTACCTGTGCCGGTGGCTGTACCGAAACCAGTGCCACCAGTGCGACTGACTACGTAGTAACGATTACCACCACGTTCCACCATTCGTGTCCGAGTACGGATGTTGCTGACGCTGTTGCCGTTGCCAGCTGTAAGGATCTGGTAATGAACACGAGCCGTGCTGGAGGTAGAAAATGCTGACGCACCGGAGACGTTGACATTAAAAGCATTAACCACTGTGGAAGCACTGGTACCGGTTGCACCGCCTGTAGCACCGCCTGCACCACCGCCTGTAGCACCGCCTGTAGCACCGCCTGCACCACCACCTGTAGCACCGCCTGCACCACCACCTGTAGCACCACCTGTAGCACCACCTGTAGCACCACCTGCACCACCTGTAGCACCGCCTGCACCACCACCTGTAGCACCGCCTGTAGCACCGCCTGTAGCACCGCCGCTACCGGTGACGTTGACGATGATGGGGTTACCCACCGTAACCGTAGTGCTACCAATCACTAGATTGCTGTTATTGGCAAGTGTGTTGCCACAAAAACAATTAGCGGTGGTGTCAGAACCGCTATTAAAGTTAGTGTATTGATAGTTAGTGAATTGCGTATCCCTGTTGACGCTATTAAGTCCAGCAGCAGCGTAAAAGTCTACATCAGTAGTACTCCTGCCTTCTAACATTGCATTACCCTGTTCAAACTTGAACTTCGTCTCTCCTGGAGCTGTGTTACTAAAGCCAACGGAATTCAAAGCGAACAGGGAAACGATGCCTTGGCTTTCACCTTCAATTTTGAATTTATCTAGAGGCTGGTTCGGATTTATCAGATTAGTGCTGTTGAAGGTAAAAGGGCCGCCAATCGTTACATCTACAGAACCCAAGTTTCCGTCAATTGTGAAGTCTTGACCTCCCTGAGTGCCAACGCTCTCTATCTTGAAAGTTTTATTGGCTGTACCAACAAAACGGATTGTGTTGCCGCTTAGGTTGAGGTTTGTACCTGTCTGTGGCGTAACATTTTCCCCCTCAAAGGTGAATTTGAGCTGTCGATCCAGATTAACGGGTGTGACAGTGGGGCTGCCGGAGTCTCGGAACACAAGGGTTGAAGGCAGATCAATCAGACCATTATTTAGGGCAGCATCAAAGTTACCTAGTCTCAATTCCCCTTGATTGGCTTGAAAGCTAGAACTAGAGGATGAGGATAGAGTCGCTTCCACACCGGGCAAGAAAACTAGCGGAGCATCACCAGCTGTCTGAGGGCTAATCAGTGTCCCGTCAACGACACCTAAGTTAGATGTAAAGCTATTTAATGTAAAGTTCAGGACGGTTTGCCGACCGGAGAAGGGGACAGGAGTACCCCCATTAGGGGCAAAGGCTACCCCTGACAAAGTGCCTTGTATGGTACCGTTGTCTCCAGCATTAGGCTGGTTATCCGATCCAGCGTTGAACCTAGCGGCGCTAGGTGTGAAGATAGCTGTGCTTGTATTTCCACTAGAGGTTTCTAGGCGGAGTCGGTTGATTCCAACGTCAAACAGTTCTACTTGACCAGCACCGCTTGCTCCTGGCAATGGCACAAAAAAAGCGGCTGAACCAGAGGTAGTACCGCCTCTAACCTGAACCTGGGCACGAACAGCAGGAGCGATCGCTAAGCCAAAGATTCCGGCTATACCTAGGCAGACAGCGTACTGAGTTGACTTGGTAATCATCGTTAAGACTCCATTAGTGAATGAACTTTCTTAGCAAGGGAATGGATGTAGAGCAACGGGAGACAATTACAGGTAACCATACTTTTTTTATAAATCTATCCTGATCCCGATCAGGTCTAGGAGTATTTCGAAGAGGCGTGTATGGTGTGTCCTGAATGTCATGTATCGTTATCCTTGTAGATAGGGTTGCTCCTGAATCGCGCAAACCCTAGTCACTCTTAGTGTTAAGTCAAAAGACTCACCCAGACGGCTGGAAGTTCCTGATTAAGCCAGGATTTTTGTGAAATTGTTCAATAACGGCTCAACCCTATTGTCCAGCCCCTGAAGCGAGCTTTTGCAGTTTTGGCAATTTAAATTCTTTTACCGAGCAGGTTGACAAGTAAGCTGTTGCACATTTAATGCAACTCATTTGGCTATTAGGTCTTCAGAGAGGGGTAAGAGGTTAGAGGTCTTGCTCCAATTACCTCTTACCCTCTCTCCTTTAGAAGCTAAAGGTCGTGCGGAGAGCACCAATCGTGATTGTGTCGTTGTTATCGTTGTGATTAGGATTGAAAATCACGATAACCCCAGGAGTGACGCTGATATTGTCTGTCACCCGGAAACGGTAGAATCCCTCTAAATGAATCGTCGTGTCTGGCTGACCACCTTCACCGGCTGTAATATCACCTCTATTGATGAAGTTAGGGATATTTCTGCCATTGGGAAGGTCACTGCTGGTAATCTTGGGAGGCTGACCCACATAGATACCGCCCAAGTTACCTTCGCCCAATAGGTCGGGGAAATTGAGAAACGCCATCCAGTTTACTGTCTCTACATCACCTTCGCCGCCCTTGAAATCGGATGTGGTGTAACCTCCCCAACCCCCAAGGGTAATCCCTGGCGTCACCCGCCATTCTAAGCTGGCACCAACGGCATTTGTTTGAATCGGCGCTCTCGCGAAACCTGAAGGATTAATGGTTTGTATTGCTAACAAATCGTCTCCAACACCCGTGATTAATTCGCCTGAGGGCGAGTAGGAATTAAGGTAATGCAAGGAGAGATCAATGTTATTGGTAGGAGACACGACTAACTGCAACCCAGCCGTAGTTGCCCCCTCATCTCCACCAAATATACCGCCGTTGACAGGATCGTTAGATCTGTTGGCTGAGTAGACCCCTTGTAAGCTAAAGCGCGTAGCAAGTTGCCAGTCAAAGCCGATGCCGCCCCCGCTGCCACCAATATTAAGAATTGGGTTACGCTGAGCAAACCGAGAAAGTGGACCGAAGCCAGCGCTTTCTACACGATTAGTTCCCCGGAAAACGTTGACAGCATTAATCCCTACGGGTCCGAGGATCAAGGCAAATTTACTGCCAATTAGCTGACGATAGTTGAGGTCACTCAAAATCACGTCGTTATCTGTGTCCCCCTCATATCCGAGGCTCACGTACTTATCTAGAAAGACTCCACTGCCGCTGCCATTACCGGCTTGGAGTCCTGTGAGCAACAGACTGCGAGGACTCAACTGAGTGAACAGACTCAACTGCACATTGTCAATGACGTTGACATTTGTAGATTCGTCTGAGAATCTATCCAAGAAGATATCAAACTCATTGTCGCTGCGTCCCTGAACGCCAATAATTGCCTGTCCAAAGAGCTTTGTTGTGGTAGAGAATTGATTGTCTTCTAGGAAGGCTGAGCGACCTTCCAAGTTATCCACTCGCGTCCCCAAGGTTGCGAGTTCCGCCTGAAACTCACTCACCAAGCGTTGCAGTCTCTCTAAATCTTCTCGGGACGCACCCGTTTCAAGACCAGCAATCAAACGCTCAACCTGCTGCATACAGGCATTGAGACCCGCTGCAAATTCATAGCGTGTCATTGCCCGGTTGCCTCGGAACGTGCCATTCGGATAACCAGCAATACAGCCGTAGCGCTCTACAAGACTTCGCAGCGCCTCGTAAGCCCAATCACCCGGTTGCACGTCAGACAACTGGGTAACATTAGTCACTTGATTCATCGGGTCATCCACCTCTTCTGGCTCTATCGGTTCCAGGGGTGTTGCCGCCGGGGATTCGGACTCACTCACTTCTCCCTCAGTTGGTAGGGCTTGAGCTTCCAGATGCTCAGGTGTAGCCAAGTCCTGCACTGACGTTTCTAATGCCTCGGTTGAGCCAGTAGTGGGATTGGAATCGTTGAGGAGGACTTCGGAGGAAGTTAGGGGCTTGGTTGCTGTCGCTACAGCTAACTCACTAGCTGCTATTTCTGTTGCCTCAACTGAGGTGTCTCCA
>DATNQP010000487.1:0-22202 GCA_036703965.1 Leptolyngbyaceae cyanobacterium | reverse complement strand
AAGCGGCGATGTAGTTAATGCCACAATCGCAGACAACGGCAACAGCACACAAATGGAGCAAGCCGCGCTAGCTGCCGCCAATCAAATGAAATTTAAGCCACCCGGACGCCGTGTTATCGCTCAACTAAACATTAACTTTTCAAGAAAGGAAGGCACCGAGTTCGATCGCCAAGCCCGCGAACGTCAAGCCCAGAACGAACGCGAACGCCAGCAGAGAGAGCAGGAACGTCAGGCGCAGCTAGAACGGGAACGCCAAGAACGGGAACGCCAAGCGCAGCTAGATCTTGAACGGCAAGGGCAACAGGAACGGGAACGTCAACAACAACAAGAACAGGAACGCCAGCAACGGGAACGTCAACAACAACAGGAACGCGAACAGCAGGAACGGGAACGTCAACAACAACAAGAACGCGAACAGCAGAAACCCGATCGCCAACAACAGCAGGAAAACGTACCACTGACCCCACCCGTGGAGTAAACCAAATCTACAACGGGTGAAAAGGTCACGCCAACAATCAGCCCAAGTCAACCCCATCAAAAAGGAGTAAAGAGGTTTTTTAGCTTATGGTTCGTACAATCGGGCGATTCGGAATAACGCTTTTAATGGCTGCGAGCTTAAATATTGCTAACTCGCTCAGCAATCCTCAAGAAGCGGTCGCAGCTGTCGTTACATTACCCGATGGGGGTCGTTGCGAAGGGGAGCTTAGCAACGGCAGCCTGAACGGTAATGTCGTCTGCCAATACGCTAATGGCGATCGCTATGAAGGCAATTTCGTCAACGGCAAAAAGCAAGGTCAAGGCGTATATACCTTTGCTAAAACAGGTCGCTACGAAGGAGAGTTCAGCGAGGACAAGCCCAATGGGAAAGGAGTTCGGGCATATCCAGATGGCGATCGCTACGAAGGAGAATTCAAAGACGGTCAACCTAACGGAACGGGAGTCTACATTCGAGCCGATGGAGGGCGCTATGAGGGACAGTTTACTGCTGGCAATCCCAGTGGGAAAGGAACATTTACTTATGCAAAGGGCGATCACTGTTCTGGAGATATCACCGATGGTCAGCTCAACGGCAAAGGAGTCTGCGAATACGCCAACAAAAACCGTTATGAGGGAGAACTCAAGAACGGTCAGCCCAACGGTCAAGGGATCTACACGTTTGCTGAGGGGGGTCGCTACCAAGGAACGTTTAGCAACGGTCAGTTTGATGGTAACGGGGTTCGGGAATACGCCAATAAGAACCGCTACGAAGGGGAATTTAAAAACGGCAAACCCAGCGGTCAAGGAACCTATACCTTCGCGGATGGGGGCAGTTACAAAGGGGCGTTCAGCGATGGCAAATTCAGTGGCACTGGAGTTTACACCTTTGCCAACGGTAACCGTTATGAAGGTCAGTTCGCTGAAGGTCAGTTTAGCGGTACCGGAGTCTACACCTTTGCCAATGGCGATAGCGAAGCGCTGCTGCGAAGCGCAGATCGCTGCGAGGGACAGTTCAGTGCAGGTCAGTTAAATGGTAAAGGTGCCTGCAAATATGCCAATGGAGACAGCTTTGATGGGGAATTCCGCAATGGTGAGAAGGAGAAGGGGGCTTATATCTTCGCAGACGGTGCGCGTGTGGAAGGAACGTGGAAAGATGGCAAACTCCAAAATTAGTTTCCCTCGTCACCCTTCAACCTGTATAAATCCTGGATTAAGGAAAGAAGCGATTGGTCATTGAAGCCGCTACTACAAATCGAATACCCAGAAAGCGATCGCATATCTTACTGATTACAGGTTTGTTAGTCAGCCTGTTCGTTCTGCTCATGAGCCTAGTGGCAAGCCTGACCTACGGTGCAGCAGACATTTCCCTGAGCCAAGTTTGTTCTGGATTGATCGCGTTTGATGGTTCTACCGACCACCTGATTATTCGTACTGTAAGGTTACCGCGATCGCTCATTGCCATGTTTGTCGGTGCAGCGATCGCTGTTGCGGGTACACTCATGCAGGGATTGACTCGTAACCCCTTAGCTGACCCTGGAATTCTGGGAATTAATGCCGGTGCCGTGATGGCGGTTGTAATGACTAGTTTTATCTTCGGCACGTCCTCCCCGATTGTCTATGCTTGGTCTGCTTTTCTGGGGGCAGGTGTTGCTGCTGTAACAGTCTATGTACTTGGCTCTTTGGGTCGTGGAGGACTGACCCCGCTCAACATTACGATCGCGGGTGCTGCTTTAACCGCTTTCCTGTCATCAATCACCACTGGCCTTCTCATCCTCAGTCAAAAAACACTTGATGAAATTCGGTTTTGGCTGGCTGGTTCCGTTGCAGGTAGCGATTTTACCTTGTTCTTGCAAGTACTACCTTACATGGCGATCGGACTGGTAGTTGCCTTCGCCATCGCTAAACCCATCACCACCTTATCTTTAGGAGAGGATGTTGCCAGAGGTTTAGGTCAAAGGACGGCCTGGGTAAAAGCGACTGCCGGTATTAGTGTAGTTTTACTGGCAGGCAGTTCAGTCGCCGCCGCCGGCCCGATTGGGTTTATTGGTTTAGTCGTTCCCCACATTGTTCGTTTTTTTGTGGGGTTTGATTATCGTTGGATTCTGCCGTATTCTGCTGTTTTCGGGTCAATCTTACTACTCGTTGCCGATATAGCTGCTCGTTTACTGATTAAGCCCCAGGAACTCCCGGTTGGAGTGATGACGGCTCTATTCGGCACCCCATTCTTCATCTACCTCGCTCGGTGGAAAGTAAAGCGATGAGAAAAAGCTGGTTGGTTATTCGTCCCCAACAGTTGCCAGTGTCTTTCCACTGGGATCAGCGCGTACCCACCGTACTGCTGGTGTTAGGATTGGTCACCCTGACAGCAATCGTCCTCAACGTCGGACAGGGTGAGTATCCCATTCCTCTTCTAGAAGTTTTGAAAACGATTTTGGGATTGCCGAGTGCTAACCCAGATTATCTCTTCATTATTAATACATTGCGCCTACCTCGGACGTTAGTCGCATTCACGGCTGGAGTGGGATTAGCGATTTCCGGTACCATCCTTCAAGGTTTGACGCGAAATCCCTTAGCCGACCCTGGCATTATTGGTGTGAATGCGGGTGCAGGTGTAACCGCTGTCACCTTGATTGTTTTGTTTCCAAAAGTTCCTCTATTTCTCTTGCCCTTGTCTGCCTTCGCTGGTGCTTTGACTGTTGCTATGCTCATTTACCTGATGGCTTGGGATAAAGGCAGTTCCCCAATCCGTTTAATTTTAATGGGTGTCGGCTGTGCGGCTGTCCTCAATGCGTTGACGACTTTAATTATCACCTTTGGACAGATAAATAGTGTTAGTCAGGCGTTGGTTTGGCTAGCAGGAAGTGTTTACGGACGCAGTTGGGAACATCTGGGGGCAATGCTGCCTTGGCTGGCTGTTTTCATACCCCTGTCCTTGGTGCTGGCAATGCCGCTGAATGCACTCTCTCTGGGCGACGATATCGCTAAGGGTTTGGGGGCTAGGGTTGAGTGGCAGCGTGGGTTACTCTTACTGAGTAGTGCAGCCATGGCGGGTGCCTCTGTAGCCGTCGCTGGTACGATTGGCTTCGTGGGATTGATGGCACCACACTTGGGTCGTCAGCTGGTGGGACCCACTCATGAAGGTTTGCTGCCTACGGCGGCACTTATTGGTGGAGTGATTGTCGTTCTGGCTGACTGGCTGGGACGAGTGCTGTTTGCGCCAATTGAGCTTCCCTGTGGAATAGTAACAGCAGCGATCGGTACCCCTTATTTTCTTTATCTGCTAATCCGCAACCGCAAGCGATGACATCACAAATGCACACAACGGAACTTTTGTCAGCTCGTAGACTATCCCTGGCTTATGATGGGACACCAATCATCATAGACCTCGACCTGGCAATTTCTGCTGGGAAAATTACGACATTAGTTGGACCCAACGGTTGCGGCAAGTCAACACTGCTGCGGGGACTAGCGAGATTGCTGAAACCTCGGGCTGGCAAAGTTTACCTCGATAGTGCTGACATTTTCAAGTTATCCACAAAAGCGGTAGCTAAGCGACTGGGAATTTTGCCTCAAGGACCCGTTGCTCCGGAAGGGTTGACGGTTCGAGATTTGGTGGCGATGGGTCGTTATCCTTACCAGAACTGGTTGCAGCAGTGGTCTAAAGAGGATGAGCTACTGGTAGAACAGGCGTTGGTGACTACGGGGATGATGCATTTAGCAGACAGAGACTTGGACACCCTATCCGGTGGACAGCGGCAGCGCGCTTGGATTGCAATGGCATTAGCTCAGGATACTGAGATTTTGCTGCTGGATGAACCGACGACGTTCTTGGACTTGGCGCATCAAGTTGAGGTGTTGGATTTGCTTTATGAGTTAAATCAGAGCAAGGGGCGGACGATTGTAATGGTACTGCATGACCTGAACCAGGCGTGCCGCTACGCGGAGCATTTAGTCGCAGTGCGGCAGGGTCAAGTTTATGCACAAGGAGCGCCAATGCAAGTTATGACAGAGGCGATGGTGCGCGAAGTTTTTGGCTTGGAGTGTCATATTATGCAAGACCCAGTGGCACAAACCCCGATGTGCGTTCCGGTAGGTCGCAAGATGAAGGTGAGGAACGATTGAATAGACTTCTTGCAAAAGAAACTCGGGGTACGTCTCTAGAACTGAAGGGGAAAGGCGAGTAATTGAGCCATCGCTGCCTCGACTATTCCTTTGGCGCGATCGCATTCTCCCAACCTATTGAAAGGAGAGGTGTTTGCAACTCATTTAGGATTGCTATAGCTTGTATTGATTGACTGATAAAGCTTCTAGAGATTGCCCTCCCGGAGAGTGACAGAAGAGGGATACCTCGATACTTCCTCTTCCAGTATGCGGCGAGAGAAAACTGGCCAAATCCCTTCTTTTTGGTGAAGTTGACCCCAGTCAAAAACAGTTTTACACCTGGAGCTAAAGAGTTGAGACAGTTGAGATAGAGTGCGGGGAGCATTTTTGGACGGGCGGTTTTGTTGAAAACAACGAACCGCTCTTTTTTATAGCAGTCACCAAGGCGATTAGGACAAAGCTAAATACTGAAACCTTGACCAATCAATCTTTTCCCTTCTGCCTTCGTTCGACTGAGCGCGGTTCGGACTTCGGCGTGAGCGCTCAGTCGAACGCTGAGCGTCTCCGCACTGAGCTTGCCGAAGTGTCACCGTCGAAGCCTCACGCCGAAGTCTGCCCTCTGCCCTCCCTCCCCTAGCAGGTGATTATCATTATCAAGAACAGGGAGTTCAACCCCTAATTCTCAACAAACCTGTCAATAAGCTGAGATCTTTTTGTCGGTCAATGGGGTAGAAAGCTTGTTTCATCAACCCTTCAGCTTCCTCGTCACCCCTTCAAGTGCGAAGATCATGGAGAGTTTCGCTTAAAACAGCCAAAACTATCGGCGATCGCATTTGACTTGATATTATATTTGTTTTCACAATCTCCTTAGCCCGGTTCTTTCACTTGCGTCGGAGAATCTTCGTCAGTTTTCAACAAAAAAGTGAGCTAAGCCTTTAGAGCTGCTTATTGTTTGCTGCAATTGTATAAAAAACTACATACCGATAGGAGGAAAATGGACATCCTTAATCCTAACCTGAAAAACTACATCCAAAACACTTTGGCTAAAGCGGATGTGCAAATTAATGGTGAGCGTCCTTGGGATATTCAGGTACATGATAAAAATTTTTATCAAAGGGTTGTGAGAGACGGCTCTTTAGGACTTGGAGAAGCCTATGTTGAAGGGGGGTGGGATTGCCCGAAACTCGATGAATTTTTCACCAAAATCTTTAAGGCTAAGCTCCATGAACATCGAGTGAGCAAAACGGTTGGATTTTTCTGGGAAGTGGGTCGAACAAAAGTTTTGAATTTGCAAAGTTTATCGAGAGCCTTCCAGGTAGGTGAGCATCATTATGATAGAGGCAATGACCTTTATCAATTAATGCTGGATGCTCGATTAGCTTATAGCTGTGGCTATTGGAAAAATGCGAAAACCTTAGATGAAGCACAAGAAGCAAAGCTAGATTTAATTTGCCGAAAACTACAGCTAAAACCAGGAATGACTCTTTTGGATATTGGCTGTGGTTGGGGAAGTTTAATGAAGTATGCCGCCCAAAGGTATGAAGTCTCTTGTGTTGGTCTTACCGTTTCTAAAGAACAGATAGCCTTAGGTGAGAAATTATGTGAGGGCTTACCTGTTAAATTCTTGTTACAAGACTACCGCACCTTTAAAGGTCAATTTGATCGAATCGCATCGGTGGGAATGTTTGAACACGTAGGTCATAAAAACTATAACTCATTCATGGAAATGGTTCATAGCTGCATTGAAGACGATGGCTTATTTTTACTACACACCATTGGTAGCAATACTCCTAACTATGGAGAACGGTGGCTAAATAAGTATATTTTCCCCAATGGGATGCTGCCCTCAGCGGCTCAAATTGCTAAATCTACAGAGGAACTCTTTGTCATAGAAGATTGGCATAATTTTGGTCAAGACTACGACCCAACCTTTATGGCTTACTTTAAAAATTTTGATAAAAATTGGGACAAAATAAAACATAAATATGGAGAAGAATTTTATCGGATGTGGAAATATTTTTTACTCTCCTATGCAGGCTCTTTTAGGGCGAGGTATTTACAAGTCTGGCAAATTGTTTTTTCTAAAGATGGGATAGTCAATGGATATGAATCTGTAAGGTAAATCAAAACTAGTTTGCAACTTCAGATGCTGAGAAATTTCTCCTATACCAGCTTAACTTTGGGTACCCGATTATGCTCACGATTTCCGGTTACCAAATTCTCGAACAAGTTTATGAAAGTCAAAGGTCACTTGTCTATCGAGGATTGCGAAATCAAGATGCTCATCCTATTATCCTCAAAGTCCTTAAAAAGGAGTATCCAACGCCAGAAGAAATTGCCAGATTTAAGCTGGAATATGAAATTATCCGCAACTTAAACCTAGATGGCGTTGTCAAACCGTATGGATTGGAACGGTATAAAAATAGTTTGATACTCCTTTTGGAGGATTTTGGCGGTCAATCGTTGAAGTTTCTGATGAGTGACCGAAAGTTTTCTCTAATAGAATTTCTGACAATCGCCATCCAGCTTGCTGATATTCTGGCCGCAATTCACCAGCAGAATATCATGCACAAGGATATTAATCCATCCAATATCGTTTTTAATGCAGCTACAGGACAGCTCAAAATTATTGATTTTGGGATTTCGACTGTCTTATCACGAGAAAACCAAGTCCTTCAGAATCCCCATGTGATAGAAGGCACCTTAGCCTATATGTCGCCGGAACAAACTGGGAGAATGAACCGAGCGATAGATTATCGCACTGATTTTTATTCACTAGGTGCAACCTTTTATGAACTGCTGACTCATCAACTGCTTTTTGAAACTACAGATGCAATGGAGTTAGTCCATTGCCATATTGCTAAACAACCCATTCTTCCCCATCTGTTGAATGAGGAAGTAAGGGAAATTCCCAAAGCTGTGTCCAATATCGTGATGAAGTTGTTAGCAAAAACGGCTGAAGAAAGATATCAAAGTGCTTGGGGAATAAAGGCTGATTTGGAAGAATGCCTGACTCAGTTACACACTAAAGGTACAATTTCCGACTTTCCATTGGGTCGTTATGATATATCTGATAAATTTCAGATTCCTGAAAAATTGTATGGTCGGGAATCTGAGGTTGAGGCGTTAATGGCTGCTTTTGAGCGAGTTAGCCAAGGCACTACTGAGATGATGTTCGTGGCGGGTTTCTCTGGTATTGGCAAATCTGTTCTTGTGCAGGAAATCCATAAGCCTATTGTGCGGCAAAGAGGTTATTTCATTTTGGGGAAATTTGACCAATTTAAGCGGAATATTCCCTTTACTTCCTTGGTGCAAGCTTTCCAAGATTTAATTCGACAACTGCTAACAGAAAGCCAAGCTCAAATTGCGACTTGGAAAGCCAAGCTTTTAGATGCTTTGGGTTTGGATGGTCAGGTATTGATTGATGTCATCCCGGAAATTGAACTCATTATTGGCAAACAGCCTGCTGTTGCAGAACTTTCCCCCACAGCCTCACAGAACCGCTTCAATCTGCTCTTTCAAAAATTTATCCGGGTATTTACCCAAGCTGAACACCCTTTAGTGATATTTCTGGATGACTTGCAATGGGCAGATAATGCCTCGTTGAAGTTGCTGGAACTATTGATGAATGATTCAGACACTCGCTATCTATTATTGATTGGAGCCTATCGAGATAACGAAGTCAACCCAGTACATCCTTTAATGATAACACTGGAGAAGATTCGTAAAGTCAGGAATAACGGGCAAGAAGCTTGTCCCTCGGTGAATCAGATTGTGTTAGTACCCTTAGACTTAACCAACCTGAATCGCTTAATTGCCGATGCTCTGCATTGTGCCCCAGAACAGTCAAAACCGCTAGCAGAATTGGTATTAAGTAAAACGGAAGGCAACCCCTTTTTTATCAATCAGTTTTTAAAGTCTCTTTATCAAGAAGGAGTACTAAAGTTTACTCCTCCTAATCCTCCTGAAGTTTGGGGGGGATGGCAGTGGGATATTGCCCAAGCTAGAGCCATGGCAGTTGCAGATAATGTGGTCGAATTTATGGCAAATAAACTGCAAAAGCTGGAGGAGAAGACTCAGCAGGTTTTAAAGCTAGCGGCTTGCATTGGCAATCAATTCGACTTAGCGACTCTAGCCATTGTGCATGAGAAATCTGTTATTGAAACTGCTACTGATCTGTGGAAATCGCTTCAGGAAGGTCTGATTCTACCGCTTAGTAATACCTATAAGTTTTTCCAAAGTCAGGAGATAACGGATGCACTAAATATTGATAGTCTATCTGTTTCGTACAAATTTCTGCATGACCGAGTGCAGCAAGCGGCATATTCTTTGATTTCAGATGCCGACAAACAATCAACACACCTAAAAATTGGTCAACTCTTTCTTGAGAATACCACATCAGTGGGCCGGGAAGAAAAGATTTTTGATATTGTGAATCAGCTAAATTTTGGCATTGAGCTAATTGCACAACAGCATCAAAAGGATGAACTCGCTCACTTAAATTTGATTGCTGGGCGCAAAGCCAAAGCAGCAACAGCTTATGCTGCTGCTGTTAAATATTTAACGGTAGGGATGGAACTGTTGGCAGCCGATAGTTGGCTTCAGTCCTATGACTTGACTTTGGCTATTTATGTTGAAGCGGCAGGATCTGAATATTTAAACACGAATTTTGAGCAGGCAGAAAGGCTGGCTGAACACATTCTACAGCAAGCAAAATCTTTACTCGATCACGTAAAAGTGTACGAGCTAAAAATGCAGATTTATATGGCTCAAGCCCAGATGCTGAAAACCATCAATACAGGATTGCAAGCGCTGGAAATGTTGGGTGTTGCTCTGTTCACTCCCAGTGACGGAAATTTACTGATGGAGTTGCCTACTTTAAGCGATTTAGAAAATTCTCCCGAAATGGCTGACCCTGATAAAAAAGCAGCCATGCGTATTCTCATAACCATGAGTCCTGCGGCTTATGTTGCCAAACCTGATATTTTGCTGCGGGCGAATTTGACGATGGTCAATCTCTCGATTGCACATGGTCATTCCTTGTGGTCAAGCTACGCTTATGCGGTCTATGGTTTGCTTTTGTGTGGGGCGATAGGACAAGTGGAAGCTGGATATCATGCTGGCAAACTAGCACTTAGGCTCCTAGAGCAATTCGATGCCAAAGAATTGAAATGTAAAGTTAACTTCATTTTTA
Organism: Leptolyngbyaceae cyanobacterium; assembly: GCA_036703965.1. Taxonomy (GTDB): domain Bacteria; phylum Cyanobacteriota; class Cyanobacteriia; order Cyanobacteriales; family Coleofasciculaceae; genus DATNQP01. Next base: position 12,430 of record DATNQP010000487.1, on the reverse strand, counting down.
ATGTTTTTATTAGACATTGGAAAGAGCCTGCTAGAAAAACAAAAATGCCGTTAATGGAAACGGTTCAAATGGGTCTAGAGACAGGAGATTTAGAATATGCTAGCTTTGCGGCTCAGAATTATTGCTATTATCTTTTTTTTCTGGGAGAAAAGCTCGATTCTCTAGAAGAGCAGCAAGGGAAATACGTAGATTTTATTCTAAATGTTAAACAACAATACTCTATCTATAATGCTCAAATCTGGCGACAATGTGTATTGAATTTAATGGAGCGAAATGAGGAGCGATATTCTTTAATAGGCGAAAGCTTTAATGAGTTAGAAATGCTCCCCAGATTTCGCAAAGAAAATAATCGAAGTTCAATGTTTAATGTCTATTTAGCTAAAACCATTCTTTGTTATTTATTCCAAGACTATACTCAGGCAGTTGTTTATGCTTCTCATTCAGAAGAATATGTCGGAGCTTCACTTGGCTCAATTCATTCTGCCGCCCATAAATTTTACTATTCTCTTGCTCTTTTAGCTCAGTATCCCCACACCGACACGATTAAACAACAGCAATACCTAGATCAAGTTACGGCTTATCAGGAAAAAATGAAGTATTGGGCGAAGCACGCCCCCTGGAACTTCCAGCATCAATACGACTTAGTGGAAGCTGAGAAAGCACGAGTTTTGGGGAATTCTCTCAAAGCGATGGAGGATTACGACAAGGCTATTCAAGGAGCAAAGGACTCCAAATACCTCCAAGAAGAAGCCCTCGCTTATGAACTGGCAGCAGAATTTTATCTGGCTTTGGGGCGCGATCTGAGCGCGAAAGCCTACATGATCGAAGCTCACTATGCTTATCTCAAATGGGGGGCAACGGCTAAAGTAAGAGCGTTAGAAGAAAAATATCCTCAGTTCCTTTCTAGAGCGTCTAAAAGAATAGAAAATAATAATAAATCAATAAATACTACATCTACAAGTGGTAGTCCTGCTGATGCTTTAGATTTGACAACAGTGATGAAAGCTAGTCAAGCGATCGCAAGTGAAATTGTACTGGATAAATTACTCTCAAAATTGATGAAAATTCTCATTGAAAATGCGGGAGCGCAAAAAGGATTCTTAATTTTAGAAAAAAATGGCAAGCTAATAATTGAAGCTGAAGGTTCAGTTGAGCAAGATAGCGTTACGGTGTTGCAGTCAATTTTAGTCGAAAGTAGTAGTGACGGTGTTCCTCCCATCCTACCAACAGCAATTATTAACTATGTCAACCGTATCCAAGAAAATGTAGTTTTAAATGATGCAAGCCATGAGGGTCAATTTACCAATGACCTCTACATCATTCAAAATCAACCCAAATCAATTTTGTGTGTGCCTCTGATTAATCAAGGCAAACTCATTAGTATTGTGTATCTCGAAAATAATCTAACCACAGGAGCTTTTACACCTGACCGATTGGAAGTTTTAAAACTCCTAGCCTCCCAAGCTGCTATCTCAATTGATTTGGCAAAGCTCTATTTAGAAGTACGTTCCAATGAAAGTCGATTGACTCAATTTTTAGAAGCTATACCTGTAGGTGTGGCAATCCTAGATGCTTCGGGTAAACTCTACTACACCAATCACATGGCGATTCAGTTACTAGGTAAAGGAGTTGTACCGAATACTTCATCTGAACAATTAACACAAATCTATCAACTCTATAAAATAGGAACGAATCAGCTATATCCAAGGGAAGAAATGTCAGCCGTCCGAGCATTGCAGGGTGAAAAATCGGAACTAGATGATATGGAAATCCACAAAGGCGGACAAATTATCCCTATAGAGACTTGGGGGACACCGATTTTTGATGAAAAGGGTAACGTTGCTTATGCCATTGTTGCCTTTCAAGACATCACTGAACGCAAAAAAGCAGAAGTTGAGCGTTTTAATTTCACACAAGAACTATGTCAACTCAATCAAGCTTTTTCACGCTTTATTCCTCGTCAATTCTTAAACTTTTTGGGCAAGGAAAGCATTGTTGATGTGCAATTAGGTGACCAAGTGCAGCAAGAGATGTCGGTATTATTTGCCGATATTCGCAACTTCACGACCCTCTCTGAAAGCATGACTCCTCAGGAAAATTTCAAATTTATCAATGCTTATCTCTCGCGAATGGAGCCTGTAATTATTAAACATCAGGGATTTATTGATAAATACATTGGCGATGCAATTATGGCATTGTTCAGCGGGGGAGCCGATAACGCCGTCAAAGCTGCGATCGCAATGCTGCACCGACTGGCAGAGTATAATCAGTATCGCACCCAAAAAGGTTATGTCCTGCTCAGAATTGGTATTGGTATCAATACAGGTTCGTTGATGTTGGGTACAGTCGGTGGATACAATCGAATGGATAGCACCGTCATCAGTGATGCAGTTAATTTATCCTCTCGCATCGAAGACTTGACAAAAAGTTATGGCGTGTCCCTGTTAATTTCTCATCACACATTTTTGCAGTTAGAAGATGCTAACTCTTATGCTTTTCGCATCATCGATCGCCTGCTAGTCAAGGGAAAATCATCGGCGGTAACAGTTTTTGAAGTATTTGATGCCGACGACGCTGAAATTCGAGAGGGCAAATCCGTTACAAAACAAGATTTTGAACAAGCGTTATTGCTCTACCATCAGGAAAATTTAGCGGAGGCGGCGCAAGGATTTCAAAAGGTACTAAGCATTAACCCTAATGATACAGTTGCTCAAATTTATCTAGAACGGTGTCAACCTAATTCGTAATGCTGATATCTTTGTGTAGGTCAATGGGGTAGAAAGCTTGCTTCATCAACCCTTCAGCTTATTCGTCACCCCTTCAGGTAAGTGGGACAACCGATTACCTTGAGTTGACTTGCCCTCTATGGCTCATTTATTTTCTGGAAGTCCCTAAATGAAATTATTTAAGGATTCAACCTTTACTTGACGTTGCGACTACCGAGACTGAGCCATTAGAATTAGCTCTAGTATCGGTACTTTGTCGCACCGGAATCTCAATCGAAAACTGCGTTCCTTTTCCTAGTGCTGACTCACACCGCAAACTACCCCCATGCTTTTCCACCACAATCTGATAGCTGATCGATAGCCCCAAGCCCGTTCCTTTCCCCCTTGGCTTTGTGGTGAAGAATGCGTCAAATAGTTGTTCCTTGACCTCTTCTGTCATCCCCGAACCATTATCCGCAATTTGCACGGTAACGTGATTGGTAGATGAAACTTCTGTGCGAATCCGAATCCAAGGGGTTGCAGGTTGCAGGCTAGCAGGTTGTTCGCCGTAGGCGTTCCCGTTCCCCGAATGGTAGGGTAGCTTAGAAGACTGGTTGGAACTTTCAACATTCAACTCTTCAAGGGCATCAATGGCGTTCCCAAGAAGATTCATAAAAACTTGATTGATCTGAGAGGGATAGCACTCCACCAAGGGCAGTTCGCCATACTCTTTGATCACTTTAATACTGGGACGCTCACCGTTAGCTTTCAGCCGGTTGTGCAAAATTAAAAGTGTACTCTCTATCCCCTCGTGGATATCAACGGGTTGCTTTTGTGATTGGTCACGTCGCGAAAAGTTCCGTAAACTCAGCACCAGATGGCGGATGCGTTCTGCTCCGGTTTCCATTGAGGAGAGAACTTTCGGTAAATCTTCAAGCAAAAAATTCAGCTCAACGTCTTTGGCATGAGCCTGAATTTCTGGGGCTGGGGTGGGATAATGCTTTTGATAAAGACGTACTAGTTCCAGTAAGTCTTTAACATATTCGTTGGCGTAGTGTAGGTTTCCGTAGATGAAACTCGTAGGGTTGTTGATTTCGTGAGCAACACCAGCAACTAATGTTCCTAAAGTGGACATTTTCTCAGTCTGTACCAACTGAGCTTGGGATGAATGCAGGTCATGCAGCGCTTTCTTGAGTTGTTCAGCCTGAGCTGTAGCCAAGGCGGCGGCTGTGCGACTTTGACCGTAAAGTTCTGCTTGGTCAATTGCGATCGCCAGTTGGTCAACTATGGCAGCAATTAATTCCACCTCGTGATCGCTCCAAGGGCGCTCCTCCTGGAAGTGTTCGCAAACCACGACGCCCTTTTGGTGGGAACGAGTTTGAACAGGAGCAATGAGTAGTGCTTTCAATCCCCATGCTTGTAGGCGCTCACGGCTGCTACTATCCAGCTGCAAATCTGTGGAAATGTCATCAATTCGGAGCCAATCTTGCTCTCGGACTGGTTTATTTAAGGTCTTGACCTGCTCAACTGTGGTTGAAAAATCCAGAGCCACCGCCAGTTCCGACACGCAAGCCGAATGTATGAGTTTATAGTGATGAGGGTCAACATCCGTGTGGTACCACAAGAACTGGCAGCGATCAATTTGCAACAGACTACGGATTTCATGAACTGCTGTCTTCAAAATCTCATCTAATTCCAGGGAATTGAGGATTTGGCTAGACAGACGACGTTTGAGCAGTTCTTCCCGCGCTTGCAGTTCTCGAAACTGCGCTTCTGATTTCAAAAGCTGGTCTTGCGTTTTTTGCAGCCGGTCATTGGTGGCGAGTAATTGAGCCATCGCTGCCTCGACTTCACGGGACTTTTGTTCGAGTAGGCAACTGTATTGAATCGACTGTGATACCTCAGCCAGCATATCAAAGACGACTGGCGAGACGCTGTCACTTAACTCTTCGAGTCCCAACCACGGTTGGGGTTTTATGGCACCCTCACTGGTGAAAACGATCTGGAATTGACCACTGGGCAAAATCTTGCCAATCCGACAAGGCTTTCGCAGATGGTTATTCTGTTCAATACTGACCCTACCCCCAGGTGCCTCAAAAATCTGTTCATAGGCAGCCTCCCGCAGCAATTCGACCTCAAAAGATCCAGCTTTTTGAGCGGCTTGTTTCCATAGATAGACTTGAGTATAAGCCGCTTCAATGGGGTCGCTGGTTACGCGATCGCTTCCATACCGACGCTGGAAATTCTGCACAAAAGCTCGATTTTGGGGGGTATCAATACTCTGAAAGTAGCTCCAGCTAGCATAGTGACCCGCTGCGGTATCGCCGCCAATTCGTCGGATTTCTTCTTCAGCAACACTGACTGCCATGATGGGAATCTCTTGGGCGCTAATCCCGGCGTCTTTGTACTGTTGATAGAAAGCCAGATTACTGTCACCATTCAGGGTATTGAATACGATATCGGGTTTGGCTTGCTTGATTCTCTTAATCAGGTCACCAAATTCTGTATTCCCTAGTTGTACGTATTCTTCCCCAGCTAATGTGCCGCCTTTGCGTTTGAGGTGAGCTTTAATGAGCTTGTTGGCGGTGCGGGGAAAAACGTAGTCAGACCCCACCAGATAAAAGCTTTTGCCCTTGTTCTGGAGTAACCACTCAACCGCCGGTCCAACCTGTTGGTTTGGGCAGATGCCGGTATAAAAGATTTGACGCGAACATTCGAGACCTTCATACTCGACGGGATACCACAACAGAGCATTGAGTTCTTCCAAGACCGGCAGGACAGCTTTGCGACAGGCTGAAGTCCAGCCGCCGAAAATTGTTGCAACATTGTCTTGTTCAATCAGCTTTCTGGACTTGAGCGCGAAAATTGTTGGGTCAGACGCCCCGTCCTCAATCACGGGTTCGATGATTTTTCCCAAGACGCCACCCGCTTCGTTAATTTCGGCGATCGCCATCAACTCAGCATCTTTTAAAGACGCCTCACTAATTGCCATCGTTCCACTTAAGGAGTGCAAAATTCCGACGCGCACTGTAGAACTATGTCTAATAGATGGCTGGCTTGTTTCACTCATCACTGACTGTTCCCGCAATTTTCTTGTTTTATCAGCGCACCTCAGCTCACGTTACCAGCGGTTGCGTCAAATTAGTATATTGATTCAATTCCGATGGCTATAGGTTACTACCCTGACTGTTAAATCAATTAAATATTTAGTTTTATAAAAGTTTCATATTGCTAAATTTATTTTTAGTAAAACTATTTTTTGTAAACTGCCTTGAATAATAACTTAATTTTTCAAAGAATAACTGTATTAATTTTTACTTTTAAGCCAATTTTGTGACCATAAGGGAGTAATTTCGTTTTGCTAGTTAACCAGGGTGACACGGCTAGAAGTTCTAACCTGGAGCAAGCCAGGTTGATAGTTGCCAATTGCCAGCTTACACCCCGATTTTTGGCAATGGACGCGCTTTGATTTTTATGAATAAAAAATAAAAATACTTATTATTTCCTTACTTTAACAAACCTCCTCCCACATAACCAGGGGCAGTCGTCTTACAAGCTCTCGCCTTTAGGTGTGGGTTCCTCACGCCCAAGTTAGAAAATTTCTCTACACCCTCCTCTCCCATTGAGCGCTCAAAATCGGTATAAGTTATAGATTGTGGCATCGTCATCTTGGGAAAATTTAATCAATGAAGCGGTTGATTCAAGGTCTGCATGAATTCCAGACCAATTACTTCAGTACCCACCGAGAGCTATTCGAGCTGCTGTCTCAGGGACAGCATCCGAGAATCCTCTTCATTACCTGCTCCGACTCTCGGATTGACCCGAATCTGATTACTCAGGCTGATCCGGGTGAAATGTTCATCATCCGCAATGCTGGCAACATTATCCCTCCTTTCGGCGCGACGAATGGTGGTGAAGGGGCAGCAGTGGAGTATGCCATTCATGCGTTAGGCATTAAGGAGATTATCGTCTGCGGTCACAACCACTGTGGAGCAATGAAGGGATTACTGCAAATCGGCAAGCTGGCAGAAGAAATGCCGGTGGTGTACGAATGGCTCAAGCATGCTGAAGCCACTCGCCGGACAATTAAGGAGCACTACCAGCACTACGAGGGTGAAGAACTGCTGAATGCCGCGACTAAGGAGAACGTCCTCACTCAGTTGGAGAATCTGCGAACCTACCCCGTTATCCACTCTGGACTCAAAAATGGTCAACTACAGCTTCATGGCTGGGTCTATGAGATTGAAACGGGAGAGATTTTGGAATACAATCCTGCCCTAGAGGAGTTTGTCCCACCCCAAGCCCAATTCTCCAGAGCGGCATGGATAACTCCTGAGCAGCAAGAGCGAATCTACAAAGGCTCTTACTGAGCTACAAGTAGATCGGCTTTTGATTCGCTGGTAGATAAGCATCGGCTGGGTTGCAGCGGAATTTCAATCCAAAACTCTGTCCCTTTGCCCGGTGCTGACTCACACTTCAGGATGCCCCCATGATTGTTGACTACAATCTGATGACTGATTGAGAGTCCCAAGCCAGTGCCTTTGCCAAGGGGCTTAGTTGTAAAAAACGGGTCAAAAAGCCGTGCTTTCACATCTTGGGTCATGCCGGGTCCGTTATCAGCAATTTGGATGATGACACCAGAACGGTCAGCGTTAACATTGGTGCGAATGGTGATGCGACCGAGAAGATTGGGGATATCTTCTAGCGCATCAATCGCATTACTCAAAAGGTTCATAAAGACCTGATTTAGCTGTCCGGCATAACACTCAACCATTGGCAGTTCACCATATTCTTTAACAATTTCAATGGCTGGGCGATCGCACCGAGCTTTGATGCGATTGTGCAAGATTAGCAGAGTACTATCAATCCCCTCATGAAGATCGACTGATGGCATCATAATGTCATCGTTGCGAGAAAAGTTACGCAGCGACAGCACAATCTGGCGAATGCGCTCCGCTCCAATTTGCATTGAAGCCAGAACTTTGGGTAGGTCTTCTACTAAAAAATCTAGGTCGATGGCTTTAATCTTCGCTTGTACCGGCGGGAGGGGGTTGGAGTAGCACTCTTGATAAAGGTGGATCAAGTCCAGTAAATCCTGGACATAGTCTCTGGCATAGCGCAAATTGCCGTAAATAAAGCTGACAGGATTATTGATTTCGTGCGCGACACCCGCAACCATCTGACCAATGCTAGACAGTTTTTCAGTCTGGATCAGCTGCGTTTGAGTGCATCGCAACTCATGCAACGTTAGCTCTAGCTGCTGGCCATGGGCTTGGGCAGCAGCGGTGGCAGCACAACTTTGTTGATACAGTTTCGCCTGTTGAATCTCAATTTCAAACTGAGCCGCATCACTTTCTTTTTGATACTGACTAACTACAGCATCTATTGCGTCAAGAAGGTCTGTTGCCGAAGCTTTGAGAATAGATTCTAAATGAGGATTTTCCTGTGTAAGTTCGTCGTGACGGACTTTCGCCAAGGCTCTGACTTGAGCGATGTAGTTACAGATTTGCCGATCGAGATACAACGGTGCCTCAAAGTACATTGCCTGGATGTCTGAAGAGGGGTGACCCGGCAATTTCTTTTCTACATCGCCGTTAATCAGACTGTTGTGTGACTCTTCCATCAAATCAATGGTTGCTAGCATTTCCTGACGTAGCTTTTCCTGCTCTGGCAGGTCTTGAGTACAAACCAGTCTCAAGGCAAGCAGGGCAGCTCGCTGGGATAGCATCCGCTGGCGTCCACTGATGTTGATTACTGCCGCATTGATTTCCCGTGTGTTAATGATTTTGTCGAGGTCAAAGTAGGTTGCCATAACAATTACCGACAGCAGTTTTAAGTAAAATATTTTTTTCGACATATTAACTCAGCTTAATGTTTTATGCCTAGCTATTCTTTAGTAACATTTGCTATTAAAAAAATGTAAGGAATCTCCCTCCTAAAGTTACAACGATAAAAAACTTAATTTTTTACGGTTATAAAGTTATAGATGAACTTACTTGAGAGGTGTATGACCAGCTATATTACTAATTGTCTAATGTTGAATATTTTGGTTCCCAAGATATTAATAGTTTGTACTTTCCTATACAAAAATAGAAAAGAATCTTTTAGAGTCCAGCTTCAGTACCTTTCAGGTCAACTCTGGAGAGGGGAGAAGAGTCGGCTGTTATTCTGATAAGCTGCTGTGCATCTAAGAAAGCATCATGGCAAGAGGCAACAGGCAAGAGGCAAGTTAAATTTGCGACAGCTTAGCCAGTCACGGTCTAAATCGTAATTCTCAGATGCGTCATGCCCCATCCCTAAAGTTACGTTTTTGAGTGCAACTTGGTATGACTCCTGACTTTTTACTCCTTACCTACATTTATTTACACCCATCTCCTTAATTGTTCTGCCGGATTGGAATCTCGATCAAAAACTCGGTACCTCGCCCTGGTGCGGAAGTACAAGTCAAAATACCGTGGTGATGCTTTACAACAACCTGATAACTGATGGCCAATCCCAAGCCGGTGCCTTCTCCGACGGGTTTGGTAGAGAAGAAGGGGTCAAATATCCGTGCTTTTACTGATTCAGTCATTCCTGGCCCATTATCAGCAATTTGAATCAGGACGTTTTGGGCGTTTTGAGTTGAGTCAGAACTCTCTAAGAGGCTAGTACGAATAGTGATCGAAGGTGAGGGACATTCCTGAGTTCCGCCTCTAGACCGCTCGAAGGCTTCAATGGCATTGGTGAGAATGTTCATAAAGACTTGATTGAGCTGTCCTGGATAACACTCAACCGTGGGCAGGTTACCGTATTCTTTCAAAACTTGAATTTCAGGATTCTGACCTTTTGCCTTTAACCGATGTTGCAAAATCAAAAGAGTGTTTTCAATACCCTCATGCAAGTCCACTTGCTTTATTTCGGCTTCGTCCAGCCGTGAGAAGTTCCGTAAGCTAAGTACAATCGAGCGTATGCGGTCAGTTCCTCGCTGCATTGAACCGAGGAGTTTGGGGAGGTCTGTAGCGATAAAGTCAACATTAATTACCTCAGCTTGCTCCAAAATCTCGGCATCCGGATTGGGGTAGTGCTTTTGATAAAGACGTAAAAAGCGCAATAAGTCGTAGAAGTAAGCGCTGGCGTAGGTGAGGTTACCGTGGATGAAGTTGATGGGGTTGTTAATCTCGTGGGCAATACCGGCAACCAGCTGTCCCAAGCTAGACATTTTTTCGCTCTGTACGAGTTGGGCTTGAGTAGCTTGCAGCTGTGATAGAGCAAGCTCTAGTTGTTGGGCTTGTGCTTGGGCGACATGGGCAGCTTGACGGGCTTGGGCGTAGAGTTCTGCCTGATCGAGGGCGATCGCTAATTCTACAACCACGGCTTGTAGCAGTTCCACTTCGCTATTATCCCAGGGTCGCGAACCAGTGCAGTGACCGCAGATAATCACCCCAATTTCCCCAAGCTTAGTTTCAACGGGTATTGACAACAGCGAGGTGTAGCCGAGAGTCAGTAAGAGTTGCCGCAGGGTGGTGTCGCTGTAGGTCTCAACTTCATCGACTTTAATGATTTGCTGATTTAAAAGCCGATCTCCAAACAGTCCTAGCTGAGCGGTTGTGTATCGACCGATATGGCTAGGTAGGATGGGATTTCTGGCTTCATTGACCACTTCCCAATACGGTGTAGTCTCGTGCCGTCTATACCATAGGAAGTGGCAGCGGTCAATCTGCAAAAGGCTGTGGATTGACTGTACAGCGGTTTCCAGAATGGTATCGAGTTCCAAGGAGTTGCGGATTTGATTGGCTAGCCCAGATAGGAGGGATTCTCGGCGGCCCAAAAGTTCCGATCGCGCCCAATATCGATCAATTGCTACAGCGATCGCATTGGCGATCCAGCTGAGGGTGTGACAGGCTTCTTCGGTCAGGGGTTGATTGCCCAACAACGTGATAACGCCGAGCAGCCGGTCTTCCACAACTAGGGAATAACTAGAAAAGTAATGACGATGTAGGGAGGACTGTTGTACTTCTAACCCCTCACTTGTGAAGTAGGGTTGATGGTTTTGAGCAACTATATTGAGCAGGTCAGGGTTTAGGACTATTACTTCACCAGCGGCAGCCTGTTGTTGTAGTTGTTGAGATACAGGGTTTAAAGTCCATATCGCTGCGCTGGTAGTATCAAGCTGTTGCACCATTGCCTCGGTACAACGCTGAAGAATTTCTAATAATTTCCCCCCCTTGGCAAGGGCAACGCCAACTTCTGCTGCTAACGCAAACAGACGCGTTAATAAAGCTTGCTCTAAGCGCCTTCCCTCCAAGAGTTCCGCCTCTGTCTGTTTCTGCTCGGTAATGTTACGCGAAACGGTGACAATTTCTTGCACAGCACTAGTCTGGGGATACTGGATGGCTGTTGTAGTGCTTTCAAACCAAATATAATTACCGTCTTGACGGCGGATGCGGTAACTAATGGGGTTAATCTCTGACGGGTAAAGGATTTCTGAGGGGGGCTGGTTGAGCGCTGGCACATCTTGAGGATGGAAAAACTCATAGGCACAACGTCCTACAAACTCCTCTGGCTCATAGCCCAAAAGAAGGCAACAAGCGGGTGAAGCATATGAATAGATGCCCTCCCGCGTATATCGAGAAATCAAATTACTGGCGTTTTGAGCCAGTAATTGGTCAGGAGCTTCAGTTTCAGTGATGGCGTTAGGCGCTTGCTCGGAATTATTTTGAGTTTGTCCTGCTAGCTCGTCTAGAACCCTTGTCTTAGGGAAGGGGGGTGTAGCAAAACGGGAGGCTATCCCGTTCAATAAGCGAAGGAGGCTGCTAACCTTGGGGTTCCATTGTTCTGTTTGAGCCTCTTGTGCGAGTTTCCTTGAATTAGTGAGCTGCTTGATTCTAACGAGTGTTGCAGCTAGCAGTGATATCACCACTGTTGTCACTAAGCCAGGGATTGGGATAGTAAAACTTTGCAGGTCACTCAATTTCACTAACCAGACGACACTCCCGATCGCTAAGCTGCCTCCCAGCAACCAAAAGTAACGAGAAGGGTGTCTCTTTTGAGTGCTATTGACTTGCTCCACCTGTTGAATAGAGGTATAGGAGCCAGCGATCGCTGTACCGACACCAAGGTTGTACGCAAGTTGCAGCACCGCCAAGAGTAGCTTGTTAGTACTATTCGTTCCCATACTTGTTCTCCATCGCAGGCACTTGGAAGCTGTAAACCCTAATCATTTGTATCTCAGCCCCTAGACTGATGCTTTTTTCCTTGTGTTTCCTTTATAGCTGTTGTTTCACTTAAAAACGCTTGTCTTAATACAGTTGAGACCCGAATGTTGCAGTTTCCTTACTTTAAGCCCCTAGGCGTAATTAAACACAACATGTCATGTTGGAGACTAGGAATAGTTCAGAACTCTCAGTTCTGAGTTCTGAATTAGGAGGTTCAACTCAAAACTCTTCTCCCCAATCACTAAAACTAAAAATCTTTATTTCTACTGGCCCGCTTAGCCAAGTATTAGTTGTTACCGAGTGAAGTAATGGTACTTAGCAAGGGAACATTAAGCGCTGAACAGTAGATGCTCCCTGATTTTCCCTCAAGTAATTGGGCTATGCTACTACGATAAAGGTTGCTTTTTAGGCAAATAACCGTAGCTCTACGGATATTTTGTATTACTTGAATTACGGATGCATTACGTCGAATTACACAGAAAGACTGAAGTGGCAACTTTGCTAAGTTTTGCGGGCTTCAATTCGTGCCGG
>DATNQP010000486.1:0-2937 GCA_036703965.1 Leptolyngbyaceae cyanobacterium | reverse complement strand
TTTGTTTACAGAAACTTTCTCTTAATCATTCTGACTTTATTTCCCTAGCGCAAGTCACGTATAAGTCAAGCAATCTCAAGTATTTCTCAATCCGAATCTCAAGCAACGGTCGAGTTTGATGAGTTTATACAAGCAGCCTGCACGATGGCGTAAGTTACTACACTTCGCTTTGCAAAAGCTAATTATCCTATCACAAAGGAATCCAATATGAATACTAAGTATTTTGTCGCCTTGACTGCAATGGTTTTGGCTACGGGGTTAAACCAGCCTGTAACAAATGCTCAAGCCCCCCAACTTAGTATGAACTCAGTGTTTAACCATGTTTTTGTGCAACACTCCCCAAAAAACCTCAGCCTACAGATAGACGAGGTTCCGTCACTACCCCCGGAACGAGGCGCACCTGGGGGTAGAAGAGGAGGGGCAAGCTACGCTGCCCCTTGAAAGGGCTAGTCCTATCTTCCTATCTTTTACTCTTATTGCTTACCTCAAACCCAGCCTTTGACCTCAGTATCCGTCAGTGCTTGTTCCAACTTGACATATTCGCTTTTGGCAGCCGCTAAAATATGCTTCATCATCACTGGTTCCCCTGCATCTGCCGCTACAAAAGCAGCATTCAAAGCAATATTGCGGATATTTCCCCCAGCCACACTCAGTTTCCCCAACAAACTCACCTCTAAATCCTCAGTCGGGGTCTGACTTGGGAAGATGCGCTGCCAAATCTCAGCCCGTTGCTTAGCATCCGGAAACGGGAACTTGATAACGAAACGAATACGGCGTAAGAAAGCCTTATCCAACGAATCTTTCAGATTTGTCGTCAGAATTGCCAAACCCTGATACGCTTCCATCCGCTGCAAGAGATAGCTAACTTCCACATTCGCATGGCGGTCATGACTATCTTTTACTTCAGTACGCTTACCAAACAAAGCATCTGCTTCATCAAATAACAAAATCGCCCCCCCGGCTTCGGCAGCATCAAAAATTCGGCGCAGGTTCTTCTCCGTCTCGCCGATATATTTACTGACAACAGCACTCAGGTCAATTCGGTAAAGGTCTAACTTCAACTCATTTGCCATCACCTCCGCCGCCATCGTCTTCCCCGTACCGGAAGAACCTGCAAATAAGGCACTAATCCCCAAACCACGTCCTCCCTTACCTGCAAACCCCCAACCCTCGTAGACCTTAGCGCGTTGTCGCACATGAGCCGTAACATCACGCAGGATTTGGCGTTGTTGCTCTGGTAGTACTAAGTCATCCCAGGTGGCCGTTGAATTGATGCGTTGAGCCAAATCATCCAGGCGGGGACGAGCCATTACACGACAGATATCCCACAAAGCTTTCCCTAGGGGAGGAGTCTGAGCTTCCTCTGAAAGATTTTCCTTGTCTGACTCTTCTGGCGCAGCGAAATCAGGAGAGAGGGCTTGACCCTTTTGGAGAATCAGGTGACTCATCGCCCCAGCACAGGCAGCTTGAATAGCAGGTGTGCTGAGGTTGAACTGGCAAACCAGCGCCTCTACCTGTCCATTTAGCTCAACAGCGGCTGTTCCCAAACTCTTTTGCCAGACTTCAAGCTGTTCGCTGTGGGTCAACTTGGGAACGTCCAAGGTAATCAGGGGACGTTGGCCGGGATGCTGCCGAGAGCGACTGCTGATGATTAAGCGACTGTTAATTCCTTTAATCAGTTGTGAAATGGCATTCTCTCGGACTGCATCCATCGAATTTACTTCATCGCAGTCTAGTAAGAGAGCGCTGTTGCTCAAGAGGGCTTCCCGTTCCCAGCGTTGCAGTAAGTGATTGAGTTCATTGGGGGAAGAGATGCCTGACGCATCCATTACGCTTAGATTACATCCCAGATGAAGACAGGCGGTAGCCGTAATAGTGTGCTTAGCGGCAACTTCGTCACCACACAACTGCACGATAGGGGGAGTGGATGTATCGACGGCTGACCAGAGCGTTGTTAGCTCGTCTACAAGTCTCTGGTGTGAGGGTTGTAGAGTTGTACTGCCATAAGCTTCTACGGGCATTGGCTCAATGATGCCTGCCAGTTTTTCATCTACACAGGGATTACCCAAGAGATAGGACAGAATGCGCTTGTCAATCCGCAAGGGGCATTGAGTCAGCGCCTGTCCTTCTCCAATTTCGATGAGTTGCCAATGCTGTAGGGGAGTTTGGGGTGCCAGAACTAGTGAATGGGGGTTAGGTAAGACTGATAAGGCTAAGCCAAAGGTGGGGTAGGCTCGTTTGGAGTTAGTTTGAGCATTGGCAATGAGAAACTCGAAGTTGGGGTCTAATTCCATGCCAACACACAACAGCAGGATGTCGCGCTCGAAGGAGGACAGGTTGAAAGTGATGCCGAGTTGGTCTAAGGCTGAAGGGGCACTCAAATTGGCGGCAGCAGCCTGAAGGGCGGATTCCAGGTCTGGTACTGGCGAAATGGGTTGATTTTGCTTGCGGGCAATGTATTGTTCTAATGCCTGACAAACTCGGTCTACTGATGCCATTAAATATTGATAATTAGCCTGGTACCAATCAGAGGTCGCCGTGATGCTCATAAGTGTTCCCCTTTGCCACTGTCATGCTGAACCTGACCTATTTATTTGTCAATGTTAAATGTTTTTCCCTAGCGAGTTGACAAAGAATCTCAGGACATATACTAAGAGCCAAGCTAGAGAATAATTTCTGACTCTGGGTGGAAGGCGAGGCGAGATATGGTCTACGAAAGAGTGAAAAAGAACACGTCTTCTTGGAATCCCGCTTTCCATCAGGAGAAGAGTGAGAGCCTGTTTAAGCCTCGTCCTTTTTCTATCCAGCCCGAAGCCGACACGGAGGAATCTGAGACACAGGAAATCCCTGCCTACTCCAGAGCTGACCGGGATGCTATATCGGCTAAACTCCTCAAGACGATGGGCGCGAATGTCCAGACTCAGGCTGAGACAGAAT
>DATNQP010000485.1:0-4834 GCA_036703965.1 Leptolyngbyaceae cyanobacterium | reverse complement strand
AGCAATAACATCCACAACACCAGGACTAGCTTTTAGCTCTACCCGCTGTCCGGATCTGTATCTGAGTGCCTCTTGCTGGTCAAAATTGTCAGCACCGAAATTAGAACCCATACTTCCCCCAGACAAAACGTAGCTTTTGATACAACTTTAAGTCGTAGTTAATGTAGTGAGCGATATTTGGTAATTTTTGTTACATTTTTCAACTTTTACCTCTAGACGCAGAATTAGCAAAAGAGATTCTGTAATATCTGATACAAAAGCTCCTACTTGCTCTCCCTAGGATGAGTCAGGTACAGCGAAACCCTATTTTTTGAGAGTGAGCTTTCTTCAAAGCATGTCGTCAGGTTGATTACACTTTTACAACTGATTTTGGATGGCAACAACAGCTTGGAGCTGTTCAGTAGCAGACATCAGCTGTTTAAGTCTGGGTTGCAACGGGAGCCAGCCAACCGAGCTATCCCCACTCGAAGGCTAGATGTCTGGTTGTGTCTTCTTTGACCGATTCATCCACTCAAGGTCAATATCGTTGAATTGTTTAACCCCTTCCCTGGAGCTTTAGATTTTTTAGAGATTTAAGGAGTCAATCCATGTTCCAAAGCCCGCAAGAATTCCTCGCTTACGTTCAAGACAACAACATCCAGATTATTGACCTAAAGTTCATTGACACGCCGGGAATCTGGCAGCACCTCTCGCTGTTCCAAGACCAAATTGACGAAAGTAGCTTCACTGACGGCGTAGCTTTCGACGGCTCTAGTATTCGGGGTTGGAAAGCCATCAACGAATCAGACATGATGATGGTTCTCGATCCAACAACGGCTTGGATTGACCCTTTCATGGCAGAGCCGACTCTAAGCGTAATCTGTAGCATCAAAGAACCCCGGACAGGTGAACCTTACAGCCGCGACCCCCGTACCATTGCCCAGAAGGCAGTAGACTACCTAATTTCCACTGGGATTGGTGATACTGCCTTCTTTGGTCCAGAAGCGGAATTCTTCATCTTTGATGATGTCCGCTTTGACCAAACACAGAACACAGGCTATTACTACGTAGACTCGGTAGAAGGTCGTTGGAATTCCGGGAAAGAGGAACCAGGCGGCAACTTGGGTTACAAGCCACGTTACAAAGAGGGTTACTTCCCAGTTTCCCCAACGGATACCTCGCAAGATATGCGGACAGAAATGCTGCTGACGATGGCAAAGTGTGGGGTGCCGATTGAAAAGCATCACCATGAGGTTGCCTCTGGCGGTCAGTGTGAACTCGGTTTCCGCTTTGCCACTCTGGTGCAGGCAGCTGACTATTTGATGACCTATAAGTATGTCATCAAGAATGTAGCCAAGAAGTACGGCAAAACCGTCACCTTCATGCCGAAGCCGGTGTTTAACGATAACGGGTCTGGGATGCACACCCACCAGTCCATCTGGAAAGATGGGCAACCGCTATTCGCAGGTGATGGCTACGCTGGCTTAAGTCAAATGGCTCTACATTACATTGGTGGCATCCTCAAGCATGCTCCAGCACTGTTAGCGTTGACCAACCCGACAACCAATTCTTACAAACGCCTTGTGCCTGGTTTTGAAGCCCCTGTGAACTTGGCATACTCCCAAGGAAACCGTTCCGCCTCAATCCGTATCCCCCTGTCTGGTACCAATCCCAAGGCGAAGCGCTTGGAGTTCCGTTGCCCAGATGCGACTTCTAACCCCTATGTGGCATTTGCTGCCATGCTCTGTGCCGGTTTAGATGGCATCAAGAACCAAATTGACCCCGGTTCTTCCCTTGATGTTGATATCTACGACCTCAGCCCAGAGGAGTTGAGCAAGATTCCTTCTACCCCAGGTTCCCTGGACGCAGCACTAGAGGCGCTGGAGAACGATCACGCTTTCTTGACGGAACCAGGAGTGTTTACGGAAGATTTCATCAATACCTGGATTACCTACAAACTCGATAATGAAGTCAACCCGATGCGGCTGCGTCCACACCCCTATGAGTTTGCCCTCTACTACGACTGCTAGTATCAGTCCTTAGCAAAAAAGATTGCGTTAGCCACCCCCACCGGTGGCTTTCTTTTGACACTCCCACGCGCTTTTAGCCGTGGGCTTTCTTGCTAAAGTTCTGTAACAGTGAGAATTCTCCTTTACCGTTCATTACAAAGGAGTTGAGCAGAAATGGACAAGGAACTTTTGCAAAATCTTGATGATGTTGGTATTCGCTTTGTTCGCATCCTCTGGTGTGACAATGCCAATATTATTCGGGGCAAGGCAGTACACCGAGGAACGTTGCCTGACTACCTTAAACACGGGGTCGGTATCTCAGCTGCACAGCAGGCGATTCCCGTAATGTATGACGCTCCAGCACCTGGAAGTGGATTGGGTCCAGTGGGTGAGGTGCGCTTGGTACCTGACTGGAACACCTTCACACCCTTGCCCTATGCCCCTAGCCACGCTCGTGTGATGGGAGATATGGTCAAGGACGGTGTGCCTTGGAACCTCTGCCCCCGAAACTTTCTCAAAGCGATGGTTGCTGAGGCTGAGAGTGAGGGGTTGCAAGTGATTGCCGCTTTTGAGAATGAGTTTTACCTGCTGCGGCAGACACCGAATGGCGTTGTGCCAGCTGATGAAACGGTTTTTGGCTCAACTCTGGCGATGGATCTGCATCAACAGGTGATTGATGAGATGGCGGAAGCCTTGGTGGAGCAAGGGATACTGGTGGAGCAGTATTACCCAGAGTCAGGACCAGGTCAGCAGGAAATATCGGTACTCTACACCCAAGCGCTACCGGCGGCGGATCAGCAGATTGCATTCCGGGAGACAGTAAGAGCGATCGCTCTCCAACATAATCTCAAAGCCTCGTTCTTACCTAAAATCTTTGCTGACCAAGCAGGCAGTGGTTGCCACCTCCACCTCAGCCTCTGGCAGGATGGGCAGAACCTTTTACCGAATCTCGAAGCAGATGGGGGACTTTCAGAAGTTGCCCGTCGCTTCCTGGCAGGACTCCTCCACCACCTTCCAGCTTTGATGGCACTGACGACGCCCAGCACTAATTCCTACCGGCGCATCCGTCCTCATTATTGGAGTGGAGCCTTCCGCTGTTGGGGAATGGATAACCGTGAGGCGGCGCTACGAGTACCGAGTAACCCAGAAGCCCCTAGTCCGACTCATTTTGAACTCAAAACGGTCGATGCCTCGGCTAATCCTTATCTCGCTTTAGGCGCAGTAATTGCAGCTGGACTGGATGGTGTTCGGCACTGTCTTGAGCTAGGAGATCCAGTTGCCGTAGACCCTGGATATATGACGGAATCAGAGCGCATTAACCGTGGCATTGAATTGTTACCGACAAACTTAGGTGAGTCAATTGAGCAGCTAAGCGGCGACAAGGTTCTCCTAGATGCGTTAGGTACAGAACTTGCTCAAGCCTACCTAGCAGTACGCAAAGCCGAGTGGGAAGCCATGAAGGATTTAGATCTAGAAGATGAGGTGAAACTTTTGCTGGAGCGATATTGAACAAACATCCTGCAATACTGATAAACTCAATCCTAAAACTACTGAATTATTATTGTTTATACGGAAAATCATTTATGTAATAAAAAATTTCATATTAATAGAATTTTTAGAGCCTCAATATTATTTATTTTTATGTAGTGTCAAAACCATCAGAGCTGATCGAGTGTAGCGTTCCTAGCGATCGCTTCTGTACTACTCACTCCTTTTGAGTCTCTTTGAGAATCAGCTAATATAGCAAAGCACTAGTGAATCGCAACAAGTTAGGGAAACGCCGGTGTAAGTCCGGGGCTGTGCGGCAGCTGTAAAGGGAGGAAATGTGGAAGTGTGCAGAATAAAGGATGAAAACAGGTTGAAGAGTAAGGAAAAAGTGTAACCAATAATTTGTTATAACAAAATGTTGATTTTGTACTTTTTACACTTCATACTTCACACCTGACACTTCTTTGTCCCTCCTTTAGCCAGAACGCCTATTTGTTGCTTGTCCACTCTATTTCCTGCCTTGCACGGGAAGGAGCTTAAAAGTTAATGCCTACTATCAATACAACCCATCTCATTACTGAGTCACTGTCATTCCCACCCTTACCGCTACAACGCCCTTTGTTGATGATTGGTCATGGCACCAAAGATGAGGATGGGCGTCAGAGTTTCCTTGATTTTGCCAATGCCTACCAAGCCTTAGACTCATCTCGACCCGTCGTGCCTTGTTTTTTGGAACTGACTGGTCCTACGATTCAGGAGGGGGTAGACCAGTGTGTGGCACAAGGCTACACGGAACTCTCAGCTTTACCGATTCTACTGTTTGCTGCTCGGCACAATAAGTTTGATGTCACCAATGAGTTAGACCGGGCAAGAGCGCGACATCCACAGGTAAAGTTTCACTATGGGCGTCATTTTGGCATTACTCCAGGGATTTTGGATTTGTGGCGCGATCGCCTTGCTGAACTAGACACTGATCCAGGTCAGCGCTCAGATACAGTAGTTTTATTTGTGGGTCGTGGTTCCAGTGACCCTGATGCTAATGGCGATGTCTACAAAATGGCTCGCCTTCTCTGGGAAGGCAGCGGCTACCAAACCGTTGAAACTTGCTTTATTGGCATTACCCACCCCCGCTTGGAAGAAGGCTTCCGTCGCGCTCGACTCTATCAACCCAAGCGGATTATTGTGCTGCCGTACTTCCTATTTACTGGCGTTCTGGTGAAAAAGATTTTCGACATCACCGCCCAGCAGCAGGAGCAATATCCAGAAATTTCCATGACCTGTTTGCCAGAAATGGGGATTCAGCCCCAGTTGCTCTCTGTGCTACGAGAGCGAGAAATTGAGACTCAACTGGGACAGGT
>DATNQP010000484.1:0-4778 GCA_036703965.1 Leptolyngbyaceae cyanobacterium | reverse complement strand
TCGATTCGGAAAAAGGCGATCGCCAATTGTGGCAATACGCTAGTGACGAAGCCCTACTGCAAGCCATGCTGAGGTTTGCCAGAGCCAGCGAGCATTGGGAAGATAGTGTTCAAACGATCAGCCCTGGTACTCCCAAAACAGTTCTGGAACTGCGCGAAGATGACCCTGGTGCGATCGCTCAGGAACTAGAGACGAAGGGGTTAAATGGACATAATCCAGGCTTGCTCAGACGTGCTAGACAGTTCTACAGCGATCTGGGCAACCTAACTAAAGCCGAATTTTGTGAAGCTTGGGCACTCAAGATCGAAGAGCAGTTTCAGTCGGCGGGGAATCGCTTTCTTTCGTTGGGTGAGTCAGACGAGGCTTGGGAGTGCTTCTGGCAGGGGATGTGTTGGTCAGAGTTAGTCGCTTGGTACAACCAGCATCCTGATCAGGGCGCAATTCATGGTGTTCGTAGGACACTAGAGCGTTTCCTGGCAATCTTTATGGTTGCTGAGTCACAGGATTTAGAGGCTGTAAAAAATTTCACCCCATTTCTCCGAGACACTCTGGCGAACAATCTTTCGGAAGACAGCCGCTTGAGCAAACAATGGAAAAAAGCTGTAGACGAGTATGCTAACCGCATTGAGGCACTACTGAACGTCTCAAACGTCAAGCCGGACGAATGGCAACAATTTGGAGAAGTTCTGGAAGCCTTTGAATCGGCTGGGTATAACGCGCTCAATCAGTTGGCAGCCGAGTGTTTCTACCGTGCCAAAAACTATGAACAGGCAGTGCGTATTTGGGAAGCTTGTGGTGCCACTCAAAAGCCTGAGTATAACCGGGCGAAAGCTAGCCTGATAGGCTACCCTGAGGGTTTAGAGTATCTAGCACAGGCTGGGGACTATGACAGCATTACGCTTTTGTGGGAGCAGGCAGGAAAACCACGCACTCTCCAGTGGCTCCCATATGTTGCACCTGCTCTAGAAGCTAAGCAGCAGTACCAACGAGCCTTTGTCGTCTATATTTGGTTGGATGAATTAGTCAAGGTTAAAGAATGCTTTGAAACGGCAAGCCAAGGGACACCTCCAATCAAACTCCTCACTGTTCTTTTGCAATACTTTTACCGGAAAAAGTACTGGCTCGACGCTATAGAAGCTATCGAAAATTATGTTCCTACAGTTGTCGGCTCTGAAGGTCAAAAAGGAGGTTTTAAGTTTGATTTTGTTTATGAACTCGCTTGCTCAGAGTTAATGCCAGAAACTCTTACAAAAGAGCATCGTAAACGTTATGAAAAATTCATAAAAGAACAAGTTTTATCAACGTCTGACTGGAATCAGCATTTGTTGATGCAGCAGGTAGGAGTTGCCCTGGAAAAAGTTGGTTCACTTGTTGAAACTCTTGGCTTTTATGAGCAATTTATCTCTCACCCTGATCAGAAACTACGTCAGTTTGCCCGAGAGCGCTGGATTGCAACAAAGAAAAAGCAGGAGAATTACGCTAGAAAACAGGGACACAGTGAAAAAGCTTCAAGAACCCACTCAGAACTCCTCAAAAAAGCTCGTAACTGGTCAATTGCTCAACAGTCTGTGCCACTTCACCCTCCATTAGTACCTAGAGAGCGTCCAACCGTAAAAATCCCTGAGTCTGCTACTATCCCAGTAGCTCAATCGCCGTCGCCGACAAGCACAAAGCTTGTAATTAAGGGATTGCCAAGTGGTACAAAAGTAGAGCAACTAGAAGATGGGGTTTTTAGGTTCGGGGTTCGTCATCTGGTAATTAAAGTGATGAGGCAGGGTAAGCAAATTCTCATTACTGACGCTCTCAACAGCCGGGAAGTGCGAGTGGATGGGGTACAATGCAATGTCCATATTGGGGAAGCAACAGTCGAAGCCAGTGGCAGCAACCAGTTATCCTTTTCGCTCTCCACAAGTGGCTATAGTGGTTGCTTAGTCTGTGATAATAAAAAGCCCCAATTGGAACTGGATGTTCAAGGTTTATCGGAAAAAATCTTGATAGAGCTTTAGAACTGAGTGCGATCGCTTTTTCCTTAACCCACTTTCAGTGGGGTGCATCCCAATGAGAGCAAAAATACCAGAATGCGATCGCTAACCACTAATTTGCAAGAATGATAATCACCCTGAAGCCAAGCTGACTAATATTTTCCAAAAGCATCCTCTCGCCTAAGTTAAAGACACAAAAACATTCAGCATACGGTGCGCTACACAGAGCTGTCTCCACAATGTTTTTGCGATTTCTGGCAAGATTAGGGTGTCTTGAGGAGATCATATTGAACTAGCAGTCTCCCTGGTAGCTTCTCGCAGTCGTTCTACATCGCGCATCGGTGGTGCACCAAAGTGCCGCTTATACTCCCGGTTGAAGTACGAGGCATCGTCATACCCCACACGGTAGGCAGCACTGGTAGCGTCAAGGTTTTGCCCCAGCATCAGACGGCGAGCTTCCTGGAGCCGCAGTTGCTTCTGGAACTGCAAGGGACTCATTGCAGTGACAGACTTGAAGTGATGGTGGAAGCCCGAGACACTCATGCCAAGCTCTCGGGCGATGCTTTCAATCCGAAGCGGCTGGTTAAAGTCTTTACGAAGGCGATCGACCGCTCTGGCAATGTGGTGGGTGTAGCCACCCAAAACGGCAATCTGATGGAGCCGATTCCCTTGCTCTCCCATCAGCAGTCGGTAGATAATCTCCCGCTTAATCAGAGGTGCGAGCACATGCGCTTTAGCCGGGGAATCGAGCAACCTGACGAGCCGCACGACAGCATCTAACAGATCTACATCCAACGGACTCACATCGATCGCTTTTACACTGGCACCTCGTTGTGCTGAGGGATAGCCTGCCTCAACCATGGCTGAGCCAACTAGGGTAGGGTCGAGATCGAGACGAAGACCCAGGTACGGTTTTTCCTGGGTTGCTTCTAGAATTCGGCTGGCAATCGGCAGTTCGACCGTCCCCAGCAAATAATGCATTGGGTCGTACTGATAGCGATCGCTGCCTAGAAGAACTTCTTTGCTGCCTTGAGCAATCACACAAAAGGCAGGAATAGAGACATTATGAAAGCATTCCGAAGGGGAAGAGGAACGGTTGAAGTGCAATCCTTTCAGCGGCTCGATCGCTCCATCTTGACGAATCGCTTGGGCAATTCGCTCCGTTAGTTCTTCTCGGTTGGCTTGCGCTCGGTCTGCCTCGCGCTTTGTCTGAAGGTCATTCATCAAGGCTCTACCGGACTTTTCACTCGTTCTTGCAGCGTTCATTTCTCATACCCATTCAGATAGATTTATGGACACATCAAGGTCTAGAAGGGGTTTGGCAGCTAAGCCTGTATAAGAATCTAGCGTGACTTGAATTGAAGCTGGTGCAAGTTTGCAGGATTGTACAACCATCCTAGACAATCATCCTATTGCTTGCCTTTCAGGATTCCTAGAATGAGGTTAAAGCAATGAAACGTGATTCCGGCTGCTTGTAAGCGTCTGGATTTCTCTTCAAGAGAACACTCAGGTTTGTTTGGTCAAGCGCTTCTCAGAATTGCACGAGAAGCATCATCAAATCCACGGCAGGCATTGGTCGCTGTGGGAAAGCTTTGCATGACGAAGCACAACTATGGAGGAACAGAAATGAAACGGCTCACGATGCCTGCCATGACATTTTCCTTATTGGCTTTGGGGTTCCCGCAGGCAGGGCATACGCAAGTCTCATCTGGCGATCGACCACAGACCGTGGAAATCACGCGGAATGGTTCGCAGCCTTCCACTGAAGGATCTGCCAAATATTTCACGGGTTCTGTACGCATCAATCCTCTTTTTCCGGTGCACGATCCATCACGCGCATCTGGCGCAAGTGTCACCTTCGAGCCAGGTGCCCGAACCGCATGGCACACCCATCCCTTGGGGCAGACCCTCATTGTGACGGCTGGAGTTGGTTGGGTTCAGCAGTGGGGCGGTGCAATTCAGGAAATCAGACCTGGTGATGTCATCTGGATTCCGCCAGGTGTGAAACACTGGCACGGAGCTACAGCAACTACAGCCATGACCCATATCGCCATTCAGGAACAACTCGAAGGCAGGGCTGTGAACTGGATGGAACAGGTCAGTGACGAGCAATACCAGACACTCGATGTAAATCAATAGGAGTATCCATCATGTACAACACGAAAGCGTATGCCGCAGCCAGTGCAACATCACCCCTGTCCTCTACCCGAATTAAACGTCGCGATGTCATCGACATGACCCCGCTGAAGGCAGGCGCGTCGAACCGAAGCTAACTCGCTAGATAAACCCACACATATGGAGAACTCAATGAAACACCGCGTTCTAATACCAACCCTCTTGATTAGTGCAATCGGCACAACGGCGGCAGTTGCGCTTGACGCAACGCGCACCTCTAAGATCTCCCAATCACCCGCCCAGAAGTCCGCGGTGGTCGAGGGGGCGGACAACTTCTATAAGAGCGACAAGGTGACCATGCAGAAGGTTACGTTCAAAAACCAATACAACATGCAAGTTGCCGGGAATCTCTTCATTCCCAAAACCTTGGATCGGAACGCCAAGAATCCGGCAATCATTGTCGGGCACCCAATGGGCGCAGTCAAAGAACAAAGCTCAAATCTGTATGCCCAAAAACTGGCTGAACAAGGATTCGTTACCTTAGCCATTGACCTGTCGTTCTGGGGCGAGAGCGAGGGGAATCCGCGAAACCTCATCGCGCCAGAGATTTATGCCGAGGACTTCAGTGCGGCGGTGGACTTCCTGGGCACCCGTCCCTTTGTCGATCGGGAGCGGATCGGT
>DATNQP010000483.1:0-2698 GCA_036703965.1 Leptolyngbyaceae cyanobacterium | reverse complement strand
GGGGTGCTGCCACCGCAACCATAGCTGTCTGTCAATGACTTTCGTACTTATCAACCAGTCTCGGTATCGAATCGGTTGCAGCGGCAAGCCGGAGTTAGGAGTTTCTGTACTCACTGGCTTTTTCAGTATTCTCAATTGTTTTTACCTGTTTATTAAAGCCTCCATACCGAGCAACTTCTGCCGAAACAATGCTTTATGCATTAGCTAATGCCTCCCTGATAAATTGACCTGGTCATTAAGGTCAGATTCGACGACACCTACTTTTTTAAGAAGGTAACTCGTTTTTCCTATCCATTTTTTTCTCTTGCTATTATTTTTGCAATCTGCCCTGAGTATACCTTATACTTATCAGCTCTTATTACGTTTTAAAAAGGCTTTAAAACGTAGAAAGTAGGCAAGAAGGAAATAATCCTTCCTACACAAAGTCATAGGGAGGGGCGAAAAATTGGGAGGTAGAGAAATAAAGTCTTCCCCTCCTCCCATCGTTAAGTATATGCAAAAGTATCTGCAAATTAGATGTTCAGCAGCTTAGCGCGTTAGACTCAGTGTAGACAGGGTTTCATTGGCGAGTGCTGCCAATACTCCCTGGAACAACTTCATGCCATCTGTGCCACCTAATAGGGGGTCTGACGCTCGTTCTGGATGGGGCATCATTCCCAATATCTTGCCTGTGCGATCGCAAATTCCGGCAATGTTGTTTACTGAACCATTGGGGTTGCCAGTATCGCTCGTCTCACCTGTAGCTGTGCAGTAACGAAACAGGACTCGACCGTTATCTTCTAAGGCTTTGAGAGTGTCAGTATCAGCGTAGTAGCGACCTTCTCCGTGGGCAATGGGAAGGGTAAGAACCTCTCCGGCTGAGTAAGCTGATGTCCAGGGAAGGTCGCTACCTTCTACTTTTACAGGGACGCGATCGCAAATAAAATGCAAGTCCCGATTTCGTACCAATGCCCCCGGCAATAGACCGATTTCCGTCAACACCTGGAAGCCATTGCAAATGCCAAGAACAAACTTACCCTGCTTAGCGTGTTCCAACACCTGGCTCATCACAGGCGAAAATTGAGCGAGTGCTCCACAGCGCAGATAGTCGCCATAACTAAAGCCACCTGGAATCACCACCACATCTAAGTCAGAAATATCGGTTTCCTCGTGCCAAACCATCCGTGTTGGTAATTTAAGTAAACTCCCAGTCACATACGCCACATCGCGATCGCAGTTTGACCCAGGAAAGACCACAATCCCAAATTTCATACCGACGCCCCCATCTGTGCATATACCTCAACCAAATCAAATCGGTAATTTTCAATCACTGGATTCGCCAACAACTGGTCACAGATGCGGTCAAGTTGCTCCCGCGCCTTGTCTTCATTGGCAGCACTCAGCATCAGCTCAATATACTTGCCAATTCTCACCTGCTCCACCCCTTCGTACCCCAGCTGCTTCAGCCCCGACTCTACTGCTACACCTGCGGGATCTAAGACCGAAGGTCGAAGGGTAACATAAATGCGAGCCTGATATTTGTGAATCACAAGCATCCCCTAAATTAAAGAAAGCCTACTTTCAAGTTTGAACTACCTCTGCCCTTAATCCCCAAAAAATTTCGCTCTTCGATTGAGATCTTGCCTATGAAACTCCAACGTCCCCGCTCTCAAGAGCGAATTTTGAATTTACTCAAAACCTTGAACCGCGCCATCTCTGCCCAGGATTTGTATGTCGAGTTACGCAACCGTGACCAAACTATGGGTCTAGCAACGGTTTACCGTGCCTTAGAAACTTTAAAACTTGATGGCGTGGTGCAAGTGCGGACACTCGGTAGCGGAGAATCTCTCTACAGTTCCATACAGCGTGACCAACACCACCTCACCTGCCTCAATTGTAGAGAATCCATTCCCATTGATGAATGTCCAGTCCACCAGTTAGAGACTGAACTGCAAGATTCCCACCAATTCAAGATTTACTACCACACGCTGGAGTTCTTTGGACTATGCGATCGCTGTTCTGTTGCTAACGCAACCCCTGAAGCAGATACAACAATCCACTAATCGGAAGTTCCCCCGCAGTGCGGGGAAATTCCGTCTAAAAGTCACTAGCTCGATGACACAGAGCCATATTTGTATCCTCGAACTGTCATTACAATCTCTTGTGCCAACCCCAAGCGCAGACAACCAAGCATGAGAACTTGGCGTTCATTCCAAGCGTCCTTAGCCGATTCAGCATTTGGAAAATTCAGCACCAACACGACTTGACCCCATTTATCTTCCTCTCTGGATATCCAAGCTTCTCTAATGGAAGGGTAATTTAAGCTAGCTCGAAAACGTGCAATAGCTTCATCTGAAATACTGAGTCTTTGTAAAGCCATAAAAGCCTCTAAGAAATAAAATAAATGTTCTTTTCTAAGAATGTCAGCTTCCAAGGATGGAATGAGTAAAGGCGTTCTAAAGAAATGGACAAAAACAATGAAGTTTTTGTGTACGAGAACAGCTTTATATTACTCTGAACAGAGTAAATTTAGCAGAGACTTCCTGGGTTAATACTGAAGGCGTTGCCTTTTAATTTGAAGACTTATCTCACTGAGAATGCCGAGCTAAATCGGCGAGTGACAGGCTCAATTAAGAAGGTAAGGATGGACTTCTTACGAGTCACAATTTCTCCTGTTGCAGACATGCCTGGAGTAAATTCCACGTCCTGACCCCGCACT
>DATNQP010000482.1:0-14822 GCA_036703965.1 Leptolyngbyaceae cyanobacterium | reverse complement strand
AAAGTCTGGAAATGCTTCAGCATCCGGCTAATTGTGCCTGCATCAAACAAGTCGGTGTTGTATTCTAACGAACCCACCAATCCCTGCTCGGTGTCCTCCATTGACAGGGTTAAATCGAACTTTGCCGTCGAGCTTTCCATCCTGTAAGACGCACGGCTGCTGGCATGTTATGGGCAGATCTGCCGGGTTCCAATTGCTCTAGGAACCATAGCCTAGCTTGAGCAAAGGACAGAAGCAGTTTTCCTTCCCGCTCCACGGGCAACAGGGGCGGTGCCACAATGCGCTGCTCTGTCCGAAGAAGTGCCTCAAGACGCTCACTTAGGGAAGCTACCGTGGGAGACTCAAACAGACCACGCAAGGGAAATTCTACACAAAAGGTGTCGCGCAGCCGGGAGATGAGCTGGGTTGCCAGCAAGGAATGTCCACCCAAATCAAAGAAATTATCGTGGATGCTAACCTGTTTCACTGCCAGAACGTCAGCCCAGATTCCGGCGAGCATCTCCTCTATGGGAGTTTGAGGTGCTACATAAGCTCCTTCCCCCTCGTGTCTGGTGGTATCAGGAGCGGGCAGGGCCTTGCGGTCAATCTTGCCATTGGGTGTTAGTGGCAGAGCGTCTAGCAGTACGAAGGCAGAAGGAACCATGTACTTAGGCAACTGCTGCTTCACGAAATGCTGTAGTTCCGAAATCACTCGGGCAGTTGCCTGGTTGAGAACTACATAGGCTACTAGACGCT
Source organism: Leptolyngbyaceae cyanobacterium (assembly GCA_036703965.1). Taxonomy (GTDB): domain Bacteria; phylum Cyanobacteriota; class Cyanobacteriia; order Cyanobacteriales; family Coleofasciculaceae; genus DATNQP01. The sequence goes on along the minus strand of DATNQP010000482.1, from coordinate 14,087 downwards.
TGCTCCCAGGGACATCCTCTCGAACCACGATCGCCGCCTCCTGCACCGCAGGGTGTTGGCTTAGCACTGCCTCGATTTCTCCCGGCTCAACTCGAAAGCCCCGAATCTTCACCTGATTATCAACGCGTCCCAGGAATTCTATAGTGCCGTCTGGCAGATAACGACCGAGATCCCCCGTCTTGTAAAGGCGGTCTCCGGAATTATTGCTGAAAGGGTTAGGGATAAATTTTTGCTCGGTCAACTCCAGTTGATGGAGATAGCTTCGGGCAAGACCAGCACCACCAATGTGCAGTTCGCCAGCAACCCCAATGGGAACTGGCTGGAGATGGGAATCTAAGATATAGATTTGGGTGTTGGCAAAGGGACGCCCAATGGGGACTAGCCCATCAATAGACAAACTGAGTGCGGCACTTTCAAAATAGGAACTGTCAATGGTCGCTTCAGTCGCCCCGTAAGAATTAATCAGACGTGTTTGAGAACCACAAAAACGCTGGAATTGCTGATACTCCTCTTTATGCCAACTATCTGAACCAACTATCAGCAACCGCATGAAGCTAAGGTCTTGCTTTGTTCTCTCCAAATACTGAATCAAATTCCTCAGAACCGCTGGAACAAACTCTGCACAATTAATCTTCTCTTTTCGCATCAATTCATACAGATTTTCAGGCTCTAAAAGCCACTCGCGCGGGCAGATGACTAACTTTGCTCCAGAACAAAGCGCCCGAACCATATCCCCTGAAAAAACATCAAAAGAGAAACTGGCCATTTGTAAATGACTTGTACACAAGCCCCGCAGCTGATAAGCATCTTCCCAAGCGAGATACGCATTCACTAGACTTCGATGAGCTACCGCCACTCCCTTAGGTTTTCCCGTAGAGCCGGAGGTATAAATCACATAAGCCAGGTTCTCATCTGTAGCACTACTGACTGGAGCTACGTCGCTGTCTACCGAGTTTATCCCCCAATCTTTGTCTAAGCAAACAACACGCGCTTGGTGTTCCGGCAATCCAACGGACAACTTTTCCACTCGTCACTAGAACTGGTATCTGTGAATCATTTAACATGTAGGCTAAGCGCTCAGAGGGATAGGCAGGTTCTAACGGCACATAAGCTCCCCCCGCTTTGAGAATCCCCAACAGCCCCACTATCATCTCCAGCGATCGCTCTATACAGATTCCCACCAGACTATCCGGGCATACATCCAGAGAACGTAGGTGATGCGCTAACTGATTAGCACGGCTGTTCAACTCCCCGTAGGTGAGTTGCTGGTCTTGAAACACTACAGCTACTGCATCTGGAGTTTGTTGTACCTGAGCTTCAAACAACTGGTGGAGACAGTGGCACTGGGAATATTCTGCCTGGGTATTGTTCCACTCCACCAGTAACTGATGTCGCTCGGCTTCACTCAGCAGGGGGAATTGGGAAACTCGTTGCTGGGGATTGATCACAATGGCTTCCAGCAAGGTCTGAAAATGCCCAGACATCCGGGTAATTGTGTCCGCTTCAAACAAATCTGTGTTGTACTTGAAAACACCAAACAGCGATTCTCCAGCCTCAATCATTTCTAATGTCAAATCAAACTGACCTTCCTGCTGTGGTATTTCAAAAGGCTCCAGCTTTAACTCCCCCCAATTCACTTGGGATGCCGCTTTGCTTGGTGCAAACAACTCTACAACTTCCTCAAATTGCTGCGGCTTTTGTAGGACAAACACAACTTGGAAAATTGGTGAGCGGCTAGGATCGCGGTTCGGTTGCAATCTTTCGACGAGTAAAGGAAAGGGATAATCTTGATGTGCGATCGCACCCAATACCGTCTGGCGCACTTGGCTCAGAAACACCTGAAACGTAGGATTACCAACAAGATTCGCTCGCAAAACAACCGGGTTAACAAAGTAACCCACAATTTCTGCAAATTCACGCTGAGTTCTACCAAATGTGGGGCAGCCTACAAGAATGTCCTCTTGACCTGTATAGCGGTAAAGCAGTACCTGAAAAGCTGCCAAGAGCGTCATGTAAAGGGTGGCTTTCTCAGCCTGCGCCAGCCCCTTGAGTCGCTGTGCCAGTTCCTCTGTCAGCCTGAAGCTATGAGAAGCTCCTTGATAGGTCTGCACTGGCGATCGAGGGCGATCTGTCGGCAGATTTATCACTGGCAACTCACCAGCTAACTGTTCTCGCCAGTAAGCCCAGAGCCGCTCCCCAGCAGAACCCGCCAGCATTTGGTTCTGCCAATGAACATAGTCTAGATAGGATAGATTTTGAGGTGGTACAGATGCCTGAGTACCAGTCTTTTGGGCCGAGTACAACACCCGCAGTTCATCCATCAGTATTAGCAGGGACCAGAAATCACTCGCAATGTGGTGAATTGCCAGCATGAGGATATGGTCTTTTGGTGAGCGAGTAAACAGACTAACCCGCAGAACCGAGCCTTGTTCGAGATTGAAAGGACGGCGAGCTTCTTGAGTTACCTGCTGTTTTAATACATCCCTGTTCCAAGTTGAGGCATCTATCTCCTCAAACTGAACCTCTACATCTTCGTGGATTTGCTGAAAAGGTTTGCCATCGCGCTCAGTATAAGTGGTTCGCAGAGAAAGATGACGCGAAATCAGCGCTTGAAATGTGCGTCGCAACGCCGGAATGTCTACAGGTGACAGAATGCGTGCTGTGAACAGGATGTTGTAAGCCCAGCTGTGAGGCACCAGCTTGTAAAGGAACCACAGTGCCTGCTGCCCCTGGGATAAAGGAAACAAAGATTTGGACTCGTTCACCTTTTCCCGAAGGAGTTGTGCCAGAAGCGCACGCTTTTCCCCTGCCGAAAGATTAGCGTTTTGTTTGGGAATAATGCTCATTTCATTTACGTAACTTATTAATAAGTCCGGGTAATTTTTTCACAAACAGCTCTCAAATGAGGTAAAATTTTAGTCTCAAGGCAAAATTACCTAGGGTTATTGATAAGTAGCTTGCTTAGCAATGAATCGACTTCTTGTTCCGACAGCTGATCGAGTTGGGTCAACAACTTCTCTGGATTTTTTAGGTCAATTTCGTTGCTTATAATGACCTGACTAGGTGGCTGATTGTCCTCACTCGCGGCGGGATTGACATCAGCATTAGAATGATCTTTAAGGCTTTTCAGGGAGTACAGTGCGGCCATGACTGCATCCACATCGACTCCAAAGTCGATCAAACAAGCAATCTCATTCACACCAATCTCTTTGAGGCGAGCAACCCTTGCCAGGCAAGTATCTGGTGTTCCAAATAAGGCACTTGTTTGAAAGTAGCGCTCAAAGGCATAAGCCAGCAGGTCTTCCCGCTCTTTCTCGGTCAAATTGTCCAAGTTCTTTGAACCCTGACGCCATAGATCGACAGAGTTCTTCAGGTATTCAGTAAACGGTTCCCGAACCTGGTTACGAACAACATCTATGTCTTCGCCGACAAATGTATGTAGCATTAGAGTCACATGACCAGCTTCGGGGTCGTGACCATGTTTTGCCCGTGAATCACGGTAAAGGGCTATTTTTTCAGCCAGTTCTTCAATGGGTTGGAAAAGAAGGGCCGTTAAAATATTGACCCCAAGGGCACCGGCTTCGATAAATCTTTCTTTACCCCCACTACAAGTAATCCAAACCGATAGTTCGCGCTGCTTTGGCAGGGGATAAACTTTAATTTCGGTCTGCTTACCAACTCCATTCGGTAATGAGATTGACTCGCCCCGCCATAGCTTTTGAACTGTTTGCATACCTGAGAACAGGGCTTCTGTACGGTTGGCATAAGTCTGTGGCGAGAGAACAAAGTCATTGGGGTTCCCACCCCTGGCAAAAGCGAGGTCTACTCGACCTTTTGATAAGTTATCGACAACAGACCATTCCTCAGCGACTCGGATGGGGTTTTGCAGTGGTAAGACAACACTGCCCGCTCTTAGGCGAACACGCTCAGTTACCATTGCAAGCGCAGCACCCAAGACAGATGGATTAGGGTAGATGCCACCAAAGGAGTGAAAATGACGTTCTGGTATCCAGACGGCAGCAAAATCATGCTGATCAGCGAACTTTGCCCCTTCAATCAAAAGTCGGTATTTGTCGTCTGTAAATTCAGCCTCTTCACTGGAAAAGTAGAATAAGCTGAATTGCAGACCATGGGCAGCTGGCCTTTGGGGTTGACCAATGCTTTGTGATACTCTCTGTTGTTTGAGGGAGGGAAACTCAGTTGCTGTTTGTACTGGTGCAGAGATAGATGAGGGAGTTGAGGCAGGCAATGTTGCCCCAGATAGGATTTGGGTAGCCAGCTGGGTAATGTTAATGTCGTCCAGAAATGTCTCCATCGGTAAAACGAGACCAAAGTTTGCTTCAATCTGGTTCTTAATTTCGACAGCTTTCAGGGAATCGACACCCAAGGTGTTGAGAGGCTGCTGCGAGCTGAGTTGAGGTGGAGAAATCCCTAAAAGTCGAGCAAGTTGGTTACGTAGGTCTAATTCCAACAACAACTGACGTTGTGTTTGGGCTGTAGGGGGTAATGTTTCTTGAGTTATGGTATTGCCTTCAATTAAGTCATCGGTGTAGCTTAGGATGCTGGAACCTACAACAGATAGACTCTCTGCTAAAAATCCTGCCTTACAGGCATGGCGCTGAATCTTGCCACTGGAAGTTTTCGGGATACTCCCTGGCTTAATCAACAACACCCCATAAACTTCCAGGCCGTGCTGCTCCGACACAGCCTTACGGATAGCGCCAACTACTTCATCTAGCTCTAGATTACGGCGGGAAGTACGTTCTACCTCACAAGCAACCACCAGTCGCTCCTCTCCGTTGACCTCCACTGAAAACGCGGCCGTGCAACCCTGTTGTAGTACCGGGTGGCTCTGTTCCAGCGTCAGTTCAATATCCTGGGGATAGTGGTTGCGGCCCCGAATAATAATTAGGTCTTTGAGACGACCTGTGACAAACAGCTCACCCTCCTGCAAAAATCCTAGGTCGCCTGTACGCAGAAATGGACCATCTCCCGTGTCCGCCAAGTAGGCTCGGAACGTAGTCTGTGTCTCTTCAGGACGGTTCCAGTAACCCTGAGCAACGCTGTTGCCTGAAACCCAAATCTCTCCCACTTCATTAGGCTGGCAACGGGTTAAGGTATCAGGATAGGCAATGACAATTTGCTGCTCTAGCAAGGTTTGACCACAACCCACTAGCGTCCGAACTCCATCATTTTCTTGAGAAGCTGAAACTACCCGATGTTCCTCCAGCGCATCTCCTTGGACGGTTGTAAGCACTGGCAAGGCTGCCTTGAGTCCACCACAAACCAGCAGGGTGGTTTCCGCCATCCCGTAACAAGGGTAAAAAACTTCTCGGCGAAAGCCACAAGGTTCAAAGGCAGTTGCGAACCGCTCCAGCGTCTCGGCACGAACAGGCTCAGCTCCGTTGAAAGCTACCTCCCAGGTACTCAGGTCGAGGGTCTCTCGTTGTTCGTTGGTTATCTTGCTGACGCATAGCTCGTAAGCAAAGTTAGGTCCACCACTGGTGGTAGCTTTGTAGCGACTAATAGCCTGAAGCCAACGCGAAGGGCGTTGTAGAAAAGCCACTGGTGACATGAGGATGCAGGGATTACCCAAGTACAGGGGCTGAAGCACATTCCCCATCAGTCCCATGTCATGGAAAAGGGGTAGCCAACCTACGGCGATACTTTTCTCCGTATGCTGCATGGCCTGCTGGATCATTTGTACGTTGTGCAGCAGATTTCCATGAGTTACCATCACCCCTTTAGGTGTACCCGTAGAACCTGACGTGTACTGCAGAAAGGCCAGGGTGTCACCGCTGATAGCTGGCTTATGCCATGCTTGTGCTAAGTCGCTAGCAATGTTGTCTGTAGCCAGCCAATGCAGAGCTTGTAGAGTCGGAGACTGGGTGAACTGGCGTTCTACATTGGACAATACGGTTTTGGTGGTGAGCGCAATAGTTGCCCCTGCATCTGCTACAATCGATTGAAGGCGGGATAGAGACTGGTTACGCCGGGGGGGATACGCCGGGACAGCAACGACTCCAGCGTACAGACACCCGAAAAATGCCGCTATGAACTCAAACCCAGGTGGGTATATAAGCAGCGCCCGCTCCCCACTGGCCCCTAAATTTTGCAGGCTGGTTGCGATCGCTCGTGCCTGCAAATCCAATTCTCGATAAGTTAAGCTAACTTCCTCTGTTTCTCCGTCCAGCAGAAACGTAAAAGCCTTTTGGTCAGGCTGATGTAAAGTTCTGCCACGCAAAATATCTACTAAAGTATCAACCCTAGCAACGTTAAGAGAACCCTCGCAGGTCAAATTATTACTGGCGGTCATTTAAATATCTCCAGCAACTGTTTATATATTTTTTGAAGACCTTTTCAGCAAATTCTATTGCAAAAACTTTTGGGGGAGCTTAAAGATTCGATGAAATTAAATCTTATTCAAAAATTTCAAACATCTTTGACAATCACATCTTCATAATGTGACATTGCGCTTATGTTGTTTGATTCTGATCTTTAATTCCGCACAGGGAGGGTCTAAAGTCTTTGGTGATTAACTTTCCAGGAATTTTCCAACAAATGGGTTTAGTATGAAAACGTACTAGTTTTTATACTAAATTCCACGAGCAGGCTCTAGCAAAAAAGCGATTGTTGTTTTATTTCCCCCGTCTTCCCCCGTATCAGCTACAGGATTATTTTCTATTCTTTTCAAGGCAAAAGCCAGTTTTAGTAATAATACTTGCCGCCTTTTCAAACATTCTCTACCTAGAGAAGTATTTTATTTTTTCCTAAAGTAAAGATAGCGTCTTCAAACAAGCCACTTACTTAAATTAAGACAGTAATATAATAAAAAAATAAAAATAAATAATTAATTAATTAATAATAAGTATAAGTAATTTTAATTCCCTTTTAAACTGTGCCCATTGTGCAGAGATTTTTAGATTGTTTCTGTTTGCAAGGAAGCAGTTGCTGCTCTAGGGATTCTATTTCCGCTAGCAAATGCCGGAACTCTACTTTAGTGCGAGGGTTCAGACTCCAATCTCCTACCACATCTTTTTTCAGCGAAGATATTGAGGTCGCTTCTGGATACAGCGGCTGAGGAGATATTGGTTTTTTTGGTTTCATAGAACACCAGGCTCATAGTAAATGCAATCCTTTTCCCCAGCCTCTACCGCAAGTATTATTCAAAATAAGTCTCTATTTATACATACTTTATACATACAATTAAGTACAACACAGCTCGAATTCCCACGAATAACCTCCGTTGATGCTGGGGCTGTATCATAGCATTCGCGTACCACCATTAACGGCAATTTAAGGATGCACTTGCGTAAACCCAGCTCTGGCACGAGTCGATGTTCTTAAAGCCAAAGCCGCTCAAGTCAAATTGCCCAAATCCCTCGTAGTAGCTTAGGTGGTTGAGGCAGTAGCCCGTTTAGGCAGCTATAGGGGACATTGGACGCATTTCAAAGCGGTGCAAAACCAAAGTGTCTCGCCTACATTAAGGAAGCGTGGACTGACATGAGACCGCTTAGTCTACAGAAGAAAATGGATAAATCTGTTTGAGAAGCTTAGCATTGCTCCATGACTACTACATCGACCTTTGACACCTGGGTTAGCTGGCACAAGCCCAATCCCCAGGCAAGCCTGCGTCTATTCTGCTTTCCCTACGCCGGAGGTGCGGCTCTGACTTTTAGGACGTGGCCTGATAGTCTAGCGATGGCTTTGGAGGTCTGTCCTGTCGAACTGCCGGGACGGGGAAAGCGGATAACGTCTGCCCCATTCACCAGGCTACAGCCCCTTGTTCAGGCGATCGCCCAAGCTCTTCTTCCGCACCTAGACAAGCCATTCGCTTTCTTCGGTCACAGTATGGGCGGACTTGTCAGCTTTGAGCTGGCTCGTTTACTTCGTAAAAAGTACGGTCTAAACCCAGCTCACTTGTTCGTATCCGGTTACCGCGCACCTCAAGTTCCCGATCCAGATCCACCAATTCATGCTTTGCCAGAGCCTGAGTTCCTGGAGGAACTGCGCCGACTCAACGGCACGCCCGAAGCCGTGTTAGAGAATGCTGAACTGATGCAGTTGCTCCTTCCTGCTCTACGAGCAGATTTTGCCGTCATAGAGACTTACGCTTACATCCCTGAGTCGCCGCTAGATTGCCCGATCACTGCCTTTGGTGGTTTACAAGATCGGGAGGTCAGTTGTGATGACCTGGAAGCTTGGCGAGAGCAGACAAATGCTGCCTTCTCACTACAGATGCTTCCTGGTGATCATTTCTTTTTGCACTCAGCCCAGCCACTCCTACTACAGTCCCTTTCGCAAAAACTGTACGGACACATCTAGAGCATCGGTTCAGTAATCACGATCTATCTGACTGCCTATGTGAGCGCCAAATTCGCTGAATACGCTCAAAAATCAAAATTGTCTAACTTTTTTATTCCAAACTGAGGTGTTATAGTATCCTAAAAAACGGGTCAGATTAAGAAATTGTTTAACTTTATTTTTGGGAACCCTCTAGAGTAAACGAAAAATCAAGGGTTACAGAGCATAAAATTGTTTGACTTTATTATTTCCCCACACCAGACGCGGGCGAAACTCAGCCGAGTGGTGACAATTTGGATGATAGAGAAGGCAACGGGACAAACAAAGTTGGGATGAGTCAGATTATGCTGACTTGTCAGCACCACCCTCGCGGCTGGTCATATCATTGCGCTCTTCTGAGGTAACGCATCGTAGAGACGCTACCGTGGGTAGAGACGTTCCACCGGAACGTCTCTACAAGGTTTCTTTGATGGTGCGCGTTTGCGGAAGATGGTGAGTAGGCAGCAAAGCGCCACTCTCTTGCGGTTTTCAGGAAAGCGATCGCATTCTCAATGCTATTTTCACTCAGGACTGTAACATATTTCGTAGAGACGTTCCGGTGGAACGTCTTTCGATGGAACCTAGGTAATGTAGGCTGGAAGTTGGGGCTAATCTATCCTGCGCCCGCTCAACACCAATCATGCTGACTCGTTGCTCTATTCTGGTACTGCTAATAATGTCTGTTGCTGGCTGCTCAACCTCAACTCAATCCTCAAAGCGGGGGTTGAGCAGTCAATTGGTTGATCAAAAGCCAGAAACGTCCACCACTATGATCGCCGCCACTCAAGAAGCTGCATCCGTTTCCAAATTAGAAGGCAACCCAGAAGACAACAACATGGCATTTGACCTCAACACCTACCAGTGGAAAAACCGACTCCTGCTCGTATTTGCTCCTTCCGAAAATAGTCCTGCCTACCAGAGGCAGATGCAGCTATTTCAGGGTCAACAAGCTGGTTTCAAAGAGCGAGATTTGCTGTTGGTTGAGCTATTGACAGAAAGCACGATTCGTGTATTTGGACAGGCGCTCGATGATACTGATGTTGCTAGAGCGCGATCGCGTTTTAACGTCGCTCCCCAAGACTTCCGGGTTATTTTGGTGGGTAAGGATGGCACCGCCAAGCGCCGTGAGTCAAATCCTGTCCAGCCAGAGGTGATTTTCAACGAGATTGATGCGATGCCGATGCGTCAACGCGAGATGCGTGAGCGGAGTAAGGGCTAGGCTAGAGATAGCAAATGTCCACTTACGATGACATGTACGCAATTGTGCGTCAAATCCCTAAAGGCAAGTGGCTACGTGAATTACTAACCGAACTCTATTGCCTACACCTGAAGAAACGCTATCTTGTTCAAGTTATTCGCAAGCGGAAATGTTATCTTCTCAGTCATCTCTCCAGTGCTCTTGTTCACCTTGTACAGAGCATTAACTGGCCCATACCTAGAGCGAGCAAGGGCGAACATTTCGCCCGATGAAGAGCAAGCCAGACTGCCCAAGCCACTGACCCAATTCTCGCCGCCTAAGACTAATTGCTTATCCGCCAGAACTGTGTTACCTTCCCGGTCAACAGTGGTTGTATAGATTGTTCCTCCATTCCCCTCCGGACACTCGGTCAAATTCCTGACCCGCTGGTTCCCTCGGAATGAATCGGTAATATCAAGTTCACCTGTACTGGGGTCGATAGATGCTAGCCTGACGGGCGGAGTCTGGTTGCGTTTATAGACTAGACCGACAAGTGAACCTCCCCTTGTACCCACTATATCCCCAAGTATATACTTCTTATCCCTGAGTCCTGTTACGGTCAGGGTTCTTGGAGACGTACCCAGAAATATGAGGCGAGGGGGATAGTCATCCCTATTGCTAGTCCTACTAGGGTTAATCACCACTACGAGTGTGCCATTGGAGAGGGACGTGAAACCACTTAATTGATCGCCAGGGGCTAGGGTAATACCTCTAGTCAGGTTGAGTACGTCCGAGAGAACCAGACTTACCAAGTTTAGAGTCTGTACAACCAGTCCTGTGCCCTCAATTCTTATACCGTAGAGAACATCGACCAGGTTGGTTTGCGCCACGGTTCTGTTGGCGAGGTACCCGGTGGCTACTGCTGCTGTGCTGGCGATCGCTAGCTGACCAAACCTTCGGCGTGTTAACTTCAGATTCATATCTGCACTCCTAGAATTACTGAGTCTTGTGATGAAAACGTATTGTCAAGTTAGATGCCTACTGACTTTTGTCAGGAAACTAGAGATTTGCTCTGAGCTTAGCGCTTTCAAATGCTAATCCTTTCCTTAGGATTCCTAATAATTGACTTCCTTCACAACTATTAGGTTTTGTATTACTTCATCTCGACAGTCTCGTGGGTACAGAGATGTCTCCTTAAGCGGAAAACGCTACCCTACTTTAATCCAATTTGCCACTGACGGAACTCCACTTTGGTTAGTAACAAAAAGCATGTAATAACCTGGGGGTGCTATGTTCCGGTTATTCGTTAGCGTGACCGTGAGAGTGTTGTTAGCAAAAGAGTTGATCGTAAAATCCACTACCCGTTGGTCTGTATCACAAGAATGGGTGGGTGCGGCTGGTCTAACTAAGCTGACCCATTTGACATTCGGAGTTTGGGATACCTGGATCGTGATTTGCTGACCATAGGTTACGGTTGAAGGAGAACTCGTAATCTGTGGTCGTGTTTGGGACATGTAGTCAGGACTATAAATTTCCAGCCTCATTTCATTACCCGTCCTGTAGGGATTCCCTCCAAATGTGGCAACTCTGCCATCAGGTAGGAGCACTGCCCCGGAATGATATAAACGGTTAACAGTTGCTATTTCTACTACTCTCCAAGTATTGGTGGCTGGATTGTAGATCTCTCCTGCACGAGTTGCTTTATTCCCATCTTGAGCATGAGTGCTGCCACCACAAACAAACACGGTGTGATCGGGTAACAGGACAGCGCTACAGTGCATACGGGCGTAAGTCATAGACGCGGCTGCCGTGTAAGTTGGGTTAGCGGCCGTTAGATCTATAATATTGACCCTGGTAGTAGCATCGTCAGAACCATTACCACCACCCATAATCATGACTTTCTGGTTTTGAGCAGGTGGTAGCAGCACACTGGCAGGTTGGTTGCCATAGTCTGCATTTTGCAACCCACCCACCGCTTGTTCCGTGATGGTTTGGTTAAAACTTGCAGGCAGGGTCAGGATGCGTGGTGTCACCCCATTACTACCACCCATATAACCACCTGAGTAGAAAATTTTCCCACTACTGAGGAGGAAAAGGTGTGGGTATAGGGGAAAGTAACTAGTCGTTTGGGGATAAGCACTCCACCCTGCGGGGCTAGCTTTATAAACTTCTGGTCGCACGTTCAGGTTGCCATTTTCATCCGTCCCCGACACAGCAAAGATGTTACCATTGCCCAACGTTACAAGAGTCGGGTACCAGCGGCCATGTGCCATTGAGGCGGTCTGGGTCCACTTCTCTGTGCTCGGATCGAAGATAAGAGCCTCTGGCAGACCCATGAAGGGGTCATATGCCAGGGTACCACCCGCAACTAGGACGCGACCATCAGCTAGGTAGGTCTGACCAGCGCAGAAGATGTCAAAGGGAAGTCCTCCACCATCCAGTGGGGTGACTGGACGAGCGAAGGTATTGTTACTCACATTCCAGACAGCACTGCCCTTTTCTTCTGCCCAATTGTCCGGATCGTTCCCCGATCCAGCGAAGAAGAATACCTTGCCAGTGCGCAAGAGAGCACCATGGATAGGTAGTATCGGAGCGTTGTTCGGCGTTACTTGCCAGGGCACTTTGTTTGCCTCCCTTTTTAAAGATAGTTAACAATAGCCTTTCTCCAGAAATAACTTAGCCTTTTTTAGAGAAAAAATCGGGTAAAAGCGGCAAAGTTTTATTAAGGCATCTTTCTAGAGAGGTATAAAGATCTAAAACGCCTTCTAAAGGTTAGAGACGCTCTCTAAGAATTAAGAATGTCTGTATCTAGGGTTACATAGCATCCGAAAGCTCAAGAATCCTTACCCGCTCTTGACAGAACTTCCGGTATTTTAGGGCTAGACGCGGGGAATTAGATTATAACTTTATTAAAACTTTTAAAAAGCGTCGCTAGTGTAAAGAATCAGTAAAGCTGCGCTCTAACGTATTGCAGTGTTTCTACGTATTCCTATAATCTGTGACAGAAATCACAAAAACTTAAATCACACTCAAGCTAGGGATATGGACTATTAAAGCTTCTTAGGCTTTGTCTTCAAGACTCAAGCAGTCATGCGATACAAAGACATGGGACGGCAAAAGACAAAGACCTGAAGCATATTCTGAATCTTCGTTCAAGGACTCTGCCGCAAGACTGTGAAGAGAAGGCATCCAAAGGTATGTAGAGGAAAGTTTTGATAGAGGTTAAAACTATTTAATTCTCATACGGCATTAGAGCATAGCTGAAGTTTGGAATAAATATAGTGATTTAGGGTAAAAGCTGATTTACCAGGGTCAAATACCAAGAAGTCGGAGTAAAAAGCTTTATGGCTACAGTTAATTTCTTTACAAGGTCGATGGTGGGGCTACTCGGAGTGGCTTTCATCACATTGCCAGCGACACAAGCGGCTCAAGCTACAACGTTCATATTCTCCACAGAACAGAGCGAGTTCACACCAGGGGTAAGAAATCAGGGATTTTTTGGTAGTCCTAATAGACGAAACGTCAATACAAATGAAAACTATGTGGTGGGGACTTTGGGAATTGACAATAGATTTGTCCAGCGGAACTTTTTCAGCTTTGATCTGTCTTCGTTGTCGTTGTCGCCAACGGAAACTATTGAGTCGGTAACCCTGCAACTTACTCGTTTCGAGGCTTCTACAGTTGATCCCACAGAGACCCTAGGTTTGTTTGATGTTACAACGCCTGCCGATATACTTAACAACAATCAGGGAACGAATGCTAATATCTTCGCAGACCTGGGTACGGGTACCAGTTATGGAGAGTTTGAGGTAAATACGACCACCGGTTCTCCAGAGGATATCCTCAGTTTTATGCTCAACGCAGCGGCGCTCGAAGATATCCAGAGCCGTGCTGGTCAGACTGGTCTTAATGGATTCTTCTCAATCGGAGGTGCCCTGTTGAGTATCTCCGGGACTGCTGGTAACGAATTTCTGTTTAGCGTTCCTTCAAGTTCTCCGGGAGGAGTCCAGCAGCTCGTAATTACTACCTCCACACCAACCCCCACACCAACCCCAACCCCCACACCAACCCCCACACCAACCCCAACCCCAACCCCAACACCAACCCCAACCCCCACACCAACCCCAACCCCCACACCAACCCCAACACCAACCCCCACACCAACCCCAACACCAACCCCAACACCAACCCCAACACCAACACCAACCCCAACCCCAACCCCCACACCAACCCCAACCCCAACACCAACCCCAACCCCAACCCCAACACCAACCCCAACGCCCACACCAACCCCAACGCCAACGCCAACGCCAACCCCAACACCAACCCCAACCCCAACGCCAACCCCAACACCAACACCAACACCAACCCCAACCCCAACCCCAACCCCAACACCTGAAAGGGTACCTGAGCCTAGTACGGTAGGTGCACTTCTGCTAACTGGTCTTGCAGCCCTTCGTTACCGCAAAAAGCAGCAAGACAAGCAGTAGCGTCAAGTCCCTGGCGGATTATGAGGGTAATTGAGAAGGGTGCAAGATGTGAATAGACCTATCTTGAAAGTTCTCAG
>DATNQP010000481.1:0-12797 GCA_036703965.1 Leptolyngbyaceae cyanobacterium | reverse complement strand
AGTTGCCGTTGCGGTTGGTAGGTCAGTGGTATCGGGATGATAGCACTTACTAAGTTCCCGATAGGCACGCCGGATTTCTAGAGGGGAGGCACTAGGGTGTAACCCTAATAGCGCATAATAACTACTTTCACTTGTTATCACACGTTCCCTGATTGTTTGTCTTACCCGATCTTGAGCCACCGCAGTTCCACCCTGCTTCTCTACAATGGGTTTTTGATTATTTTAAGCGAAGCGAAGAGAGCGCCGCTAGGAAAGGATCACCCAGTTAGCTTATCTTAAGTATCTTTACTCAGCCTGCTCAAGGAAGGTGAGCATACCTTTCTCAAGCTACAAGTGCTTTCGTTTCTTGATGTCTAATTGCCAGGGGAATTTAAATGAACGTAATTGAGAGGCGTAAATCCCAATTTTGCAAATGTATGCCCTGAAGTAAGCCTGGAATAAGCTGTACAGACTTGAGACTTGCTTAAAATGTATTACTGCAAATTTGGGAGGCACCGCATAACCTTGCGGCTACCACTCCCTGAAAAGATATATTTGTTAAATAGTAGGCTACCCTCTTTTTACAAGAAAACCGCCCTGGGTAAATAGGGTCGCAGTAAATCTATGAGTTGTCTAGTTCGTTGACGCACTCCCCTATCATTAAGGTGATATGGAGCGTCATATAACATAGATTTATTGTACATAAAATCTTCTGGTTTACCCAGGAGAGGAACACCGATACTTTTATAAAAATTTTCTATGCTTCGGAAAAATTCTTGTTGCCTGAATTCATTATAGATTTCAAATTTCATTGTATTTGGCCATGTTGCTATTACCTTAATATTATTTTGCTTACACCAATTTTTAAAGTTACTTATGCTTTCCATTCCATGGCTTGACTTTATATATCCTCCGAACCTCAACGGTTCAAATTCATTACGCTTCTTTAATAGTTCTGGTGTCATATTAGTTTCAATATTATTAGTTTTATCCCCATACTTATTAACAGCTATCTCCTGACTAATATTAGTTCCGAGTTGAGGAAACTTTGGTTGTGATATTCTCTTAACAAGCAGGTTAGAAAAAGATACCCCTCCTAAAATACGAATTTTAGTTATTAAATTGGCTGATAGTAAATACTTCGGATCGCGGGAAATCACATAATCAACTAATTCGTCAAAAGGTTTACCATCATTTTGATAATGCGTATACTCTAGGGGTAGAAGGACTATATCTCCAGGCTTTGCCCAGGAACGAGCATAATGAAGTAGGTAATCAATACCAACTGAAATCGAAGTTGACCCATTAACACAAGGAAATTTAGTTTCTTCCTCGATAATCTTACAACTAATGCCTTCCAGGGCATTTGAACCAGAAATTATAAGTAACTTTTGGGTCTTACTTAACTTGACAATACTAGATTTTATCTTATACAATTCGTACTTTGCCAAAGAAGTCTCTGTTGGAGTTCCTACTTGGTAGAAGACGGCTGACAGGTAAATAATAATAACAAGCAAAAGACTACCAAGTATTGAGTATAAATATCTTAGGTAGATCATAATTATCAGAAGTTAAAGTACAAAAATTCGCTTGCAGGTGCTTGAAAAGCAACTTTCATGGTAATAAATATTAAGACACCAAGTATGATACCGCAGATTATATTGGGTTGCCATTGGAACTTTTGCCATAGGCGCTCACTCAAACCTGAAGAATTTTTTAATATATTTGTATCTAACACAGGATTGTGCTGGATTATCCACTGCTGAGTATTTGGAATCAACCAGATAACCAGAAATAGAGAAGAAATCAAAATGATTGCTTCTGAAGCATTTAAATTTGGATTTGTCAGTTGTATGGTTGGCATTAATTCCTCAAACCGTACACCCCAATTATGGAGAAATGCCAAACGTGTTGATAAGGAAATTGGCAATGAGACTCCATTGGCACCGATCATTCCCTTCAAGACTGCAAAGGCAGAATTCATGTTTTCTGCTCTAAAGAAAACCCAGCCAACTACGACCGCTAGAAACGTCACAAGGCAACCTAAGACTCTGCTCCACCAATGATTCTTTTTCAGGTCATGCCCTAGAGATTTCCGGAACGAACGCCATTGATTGTTGATAATTAGATAGGTTCCATGCAACCCACCCCATAAGACAAAATTCCAACCGGCTCCGTGCCAAAGACCTCCCAGCAGCATGGTAATCATTAAATTGCTGTTGCGCCGAAGCGCCCCCTTGCGATTACCACCCAGAGGAATATAGAGATAATCCCGTAGGAAGTTAGAGAGGGTGATGTGCCACTGACGCCAAAAATTGATGATGTTCACCGCTTTGTAAGGCGAGTTAAAGTTGAGTGGTAGCTTAATACCAAACATCCGAGCTGCACCAATAGCCATGTCCGAGTAACCAGAGAAATCGAAGTAAAGTTGCAAAGAGTAGGCTAGCGCCCCAACCCAAGCATCAAAAAACGTAAGTGACGCACCCTGAGCCGCAGCATCAAATACTGGGGTAGCATAGACAGCAATTTTGTCGGCAAACACGACCTTTTTGAACAGCCCCAGCGAGAAAATAGTTATCCCGACTGCCATATCTTCAGGATTAAATCGATAAATTGATTTATTAGCAAACTGGGGCATCGTTTCTCGATGAAGTATTATTGGTCCAGCGATTAGCCTAGGAAAGAAGGTAACGAATAAGGCGTAGTTGAGAAGGCTAGACTCCTTGGTTATTCCTCGGTAAACATCCACTAGAAAGGCAATTTGCTCAAAGGTAAAGAATGAGATACCTAACGGTAGAATAATCTTATTGAGATTAAAACTAGTGCCCACTAAGTCATTAATAGTAGAAACAAAAAAGTTTTCATATTTAAAATAAGCAATAAGACTAATATTGACAGCAATCCCCAAAGCTAGGAGCATTTTTTTGTTGAACTGTCCTGTAAGTTTATCACTCAAACAAACTCCTATACAATAGTTAAATAGAAGCGAAAATACTAGTAATCCAAGATAGGCTGGGTTCCACCAACCATAGAAAAATAAGGAGGCAGCAACTAACCAGGTAAGTGCAATTTTGTAATAACCTCGTCTGCCAACCAGAAAAAAAATTAAGAGGGTGATGGGTAGAAATATAAAAATAAACTCAAATGAATTAAATAGCATCGTAGACAGTTATAGGTTATTAGAAGTAAATTAAAGGTTTTATTTATTTTAATGTCAAGATTTATTTTTAAAGATTAGATAAAGCTTAAAACAATAACTATAAAAAATCAATTAAATTATTGCTCAACTTGCCTCACATCCTTTAAAATCCTTAAATCCTTCTAGATACGTTGCTTCTCAAGCAGCGATGAGCCTTACGGAAATATTGCTTCGCTAACACACTACCGGAATTAAATACTGCGTCAACGTATACGCATCTACCCCTAACTCAGTCCGCTCCTCGGCTGCTAAAATACCGGCTTGGGCGTGCCACCAAGCAGCAACTGCCACAGTGGCTTCTAAAGGCTGCTCTCGCAAAGCTTCCTGCGCCACTAGACCTCCCAAAAGTCCTGTAAGTACATCCCCGCTACCACCACGAGCGAGAGCGGGTGTGCTGTCATGAATCAGCCACACCGAGCCTCCTGGATGGGCGATCGCACTTTTGGCTCCCTTTAACAATACGATTGCTTTACTCAACTGGGATGCCTTCCGAACCGCACTTACTCGGTCTGGAAGCAGAGCTGCTGAGTCCGGAAATAAACGCTTGAACTCACCCGCATGAGGCGTTAAAACCGTAGGAGCCTGACGCTTCAACAACGTTGGGATGGTTCTTAGTTCAGCCAGACTATTTAAGCCATCAGCATCTAAAACCAGAGGGCATTCAGCCTCCAATACCCCTTGCACCACCGGCTTAGCTTCTAACGTCAAACCTGGCCCACAGGCGATCGCACTATAATCACTTAAGTCAACAACTTCTGGTAGTTGAGCGATCGCTCCCTCGTTAGTCTCCGGGCAACCAATAATTAGCGCCTCTGGTAACTGACTGACCAGTAGCGGTTTGAGCGTTTCTGGTACGGCAATTGAGAGCATCCCGACCCCACTGGCACGCGCTCCCAATCCCGTTATAATTGCCCCTCCCGAATACTTCCGAGAGCCGCAAATCAGTAGCAGATGCCCCTGCTTGTACTTGTGCGTTACCGCTGGACGAGGCAAAGGCAACAGCTGTTTTGCCACCGATGGGGTCATGCGTTGAATGCCAGCAGGCTGACCTAGTATCGACCAGACATCCATTGCAGGGATATCAAAATCAATTAACTCCGCCTCACCGATATACTCCAACGCTTGGTCTTGCAGAAATGCCAGCTTCCACAACCCTAGGCAAAATGTGCGTGTAGCACGAACAGCTGTTCCCAGGACTTCGCCTGTATCAGTGTGTAGACCAGAAGGCAAGTCAATGCTAATAACAGGCTGCGACCACTGATTTAACTGATTGATAGCATCAGCGATGTTACCTTCAAGCGTTCGCGTTAGCCCAAACCCAAATAAGCCATCAATAATCAAGTCACACTGATACAAGGGGGAAATCTGTTCATACAAGGGAATACCCAAACTCGCCGCATACTGGGCATGGTTTGCCGTTAGTTCCTTGACCTTTGTAATCGGACGGTAAATCAGCACATTGTAGCCCTGCAAGTGCAGCTCACGCGCCACCACCAAAGCATCCCCCCCATTATGACCGGGTCCCACTAACACACCGACTCGTGGTGTCTGAGAAAGGGGATAAAGTGCCTGAATGCGATCAGCAATCAGCCCTGCAACTTTTTCCATCAATGCGGCAACCGGCATCCCCGCCTCAAAGATGCGCCCTTCAATTTCACGCATCTGCTGTGCCGTCACTACTACTTGCTCAATCTGTTCTTGCCGATTTTTATGTTGTGTCAATGCTCTATCTCACTAGAGGAGAGTTTGGATGGCGATAAGTAACCGCTGAGGGGGTATGAGAGTTGGGATGCCCGAACTAGATAGCTATATGTTGATGCGTCAATTCCCGAAGTAAACTCGGGCATCCATCCCAACAGACCGAAAATAGCTACTCCAACGTTCTGCCTCTCCCCGTTCATCAAAGGGTCCAACAGCAACATGTGACCCTCTTGGGCCTTCTCTTTGCTTAACTACGCCTCGTCCGATGCCCAGCCGAATCACCTGGGCAGCAATATTCCGTAAGTCCCTTGCTTGTGCAGGAATAACGACAAAATAGGAACGAGTTGCAAAGCGCTGCTGCGCTGAACCTAACGGTTCCGCTCCGCTAACGCTATCGCTTGAAGGTCTTCTAGAATTAACTCTATCGCTATTGCTACCAAAGGCAATATTGGTGATTCGTGATCGAATTCCCTGCGCTGCCAAGATACGGACACGCGACTGGGCATTCGATTGATCCGAAAATACCCCAGCCTGAATCACCCCTTCTCCCTGGCGCACAAAAGCTTCCGGTTCAATCTGTTGAACCCGCGATAAGAGTAAAGGGCTATCCCCAAAAATATCAACTCGGTAGAGATTGGAAACTGGTGTTGGGGTTGGTGTTCTAGATGGAATGGGTGCCTGGAAGTCTAGCTCTCGCCCAGGAGAAGATGGATTGGGTGAGGCGGGAGGGAATGGCGAGGCAGGAAAGGTAAATGACGGGACAGATGGGGACGAGGGTGGCGGTAACTCGTCAAGAATTTGTGGATCTGGCAGGCGTTGTTGAGCAATGGCTGGGGCAAAATGGGTGATGACTCCACTCCCGAAGAGTAGCAGGGGTACCCAAGATGCGGCAGTGACTATCGATATCGGACGCCTAAATGGGTTAAAAAATCTCGTCATCACGGGAAATTTCCCCAATTGACTGGAGCTAATTGGCTTTGACACTCAAATCTTTATTTGTAGAAGCGCCACCCTGACAGCAACTCTGGCTTATGAGGGAGAGCTTATCATTAAGTGGGATCGCAAAATCAAAAACAAGAGTAGCGCTTTTCGTGCAAGTTACAGAGGCGACACCTTAGGAGTCGTCCAAAAACAACTTCGCACTTTTCTGTAGGATGGGCACTGCCCACCCTACGACTGATTTCTCAAAATGACGGAGTTATTTTTGGACAAGCCCTTAGTGTTAGTTGTCAGTGACCACTGCCACTAAGCTATTAATTACTGACTACTGACCGCTGAATCGACGGTACAACACTCAACCAGAGGTTCAGTCGCGATCGCATCGAGTTGAACTGACTTTAACAGTTCTTTCCAGGCATCGCTCACCTTAGAGTCCTGCGGACGCTCATGGCGCAACTGAGCCAAAAGGTTCACAGTCTCTTGCCAAATTTGTGCTCCTGCATACACTTCTGCCTGCTTGAGGGGTTCTGTTGTCTGCGCCAGTAGGGTCTTTTGATCTGAACTCAGTTCAGTACGCTCAATCAACCCGGCAACCTCCTCCTTGTCAGTTGGGTCATTCGGGTCGCAATTTAGCGTAAACTGCCACTGATAGTTCTTGCCGGTTTCCAAAGATACAGTCGCCGGAATTTTCAGTTTTACCACACCCGGAGTGCTATGAAGAGCCAGGGTAGTCGAGTAAACAGCATTACCTTGAGGGTCAAGAACCTCAAATCTTGAGGTTTTCGCCTCAGTTTTTGGAACATACACAAACAAGGTGGGATTAGCGGAAACTGTTTTCACCACATTATTAGTGGGAG
The DNA here is from genome assembly GCA_036703965.1 of Leptolyngbyaceae cyanobacterium. Classification (GTDB taxonomy): domain Bacteria; phylum Cyanobacteriota; class Cyanobacteriia; order Cyanobacteriales; family Coleofasciculaceae; genus DATNQP01. Next base: position 6,122 of record DATNQP010000481.1, on the reverse strand, counting down.
TCAAGGCAGTTAAAGGACTGTTAGGATTGTTACATTCGGCGTGATCATCTCGCTGTCCGCCTCCGGCTGTTCTAGCCGGTGCTCCCCGCTCAGCCCCTGGCGGAAAAGTGAGACTGACTTCTATCGACTGAGCCTTAAGCGGTAGTGCTGTAAGAGAGACAATCACAAGTTTTACAGATAAGACTGCTGAAAAAGCACCCAGATACCAAAGATACTTGTGGTAACTCATACTTAAAAATTCTCCTATTAAAATCAGTAGACTAATGCACCTGAGCCGAGGTTCCCTGTCACTTGACATGTAGACCTATAAATACTATTGAACTATCCCTCGTCGTTTAGTGATCACAGCCCTAGAAGAGATATTTACGATTAACGAGTCGTTTGCTGTTGCATTATGGGTGTTAGCCTAGAGGAAGAAGTGTGTTTCAAGCGTATTACGTGTGATTTCATGAACAGAGTCGTCGTTGGCCTCTCCGGCGGGGTTGACAGTTCCGTTGCCGCTGCCTCCCTCCATCATCAAGGATACGAAGTTGTTGGTTTGACCCTTTGGTTAATGAAAGGGAAGGGTCAATGCTGTTCGGAGGGAATGGTCGATGCGGCAATGATTTGCGAACAACTGGGTATTCCCCATCATATTGTTGATAGCCGCGAGGTTTTTCAAGCTAATATTATCGATTACCTAGTGTCGGGTTACGAAGCTGGAATCACACCTCTGCCCTGCTCTCAATGCAACAAGACGGTAAAGTTTGGTCCAATGCTCAGCTATGCTCGCGAGCAGTTAGGCATTGACAAAATTGCCACGGGACACTATGCGCGGATTAGTTATGATGCCGCGATCGCTCGCTATCAATTGCGAAGAGCCGTTGATCTGACAAAAGACCAGTCTTACTTCTTGTATGACTTGACTCAAAATCTGCTGGCAGCATCGATATTCCCTTTGGGAGAACTCAAGAAAACGGAAACTCGACGCCTTGCAGCTGAGTATCAACTCAAGACAGCAGATAAGCCAGAAAGTCAAGATTTGTGCTTGGTTGAGTCTCACGGTTCAATGCGGACATTTTTAGACAAGTACATTTCCCCAACCACGGGTGACATTGTTGACGCGGATGGGAAGGTTTTAGGTCAACATCAGGGTATTCACCATTACACGATTGGGCAGCGCAAGGGGTTGGGCATTGCCGCCGCCGAACCCTTGTATGTGATTGGGCTGGATGCGGGGCGAAATCGGGTAATTGTAGGCGATCGCACTCGTACAACTCAACCAGAATGTACCGTTTACCGAGTCAACTGGGTTTCAATTCCTGCACCGACTGCTCCTATTCGGGCATCAGTACAAGTCCGCTACCGCTCACCGGCTGTCCCTGTAAATGTGATTCCACAAGACGGCGATCGTATTAAACTAGTCTTCGATGAACCGCAGTTCAGTATTACCCCAGGACAAGCTGCTGTCTTGTACGACGGGGATATTGTGCTGGGTGGAGGAATTATTGAGCGATCAGCTGCTGCAAGCTAGGTCAAGTTCCCTAATTGTCTAATTTAACTGCAAACAGACGCACATTAATTAATCTAATCTGTGCGTCCCTTTGTGTAACAACAACATCTAGCTGCTGCAAGAAACATCTCAGCATCATAGGCTGAAAAATTGGAAAATTAGATTTATCTTGATACATTCCATACATTACCGTTAACGCATAAAGAGGGTTATTTTGGGATACTATTCAGAGGGCATCGCTCCCCACGGCGGACAATTGGTCAACCGCATTGCCACACACAATCAGCGGCAAGAATTTTTAGAGAAAGCTGACTTCATACCCACAGTGCAACTCGACAAACGGGCAATCTCTGATTTAGAAATGATTGCGATCGGGGCATTGAGTCCGCTTACAGGCTTCATGGAGCAAGCGGACTATGAGTCAGTAGTTGACCAAATGCGTTTAGCTAATGGTCTGCCTTGGTCTATTCCAGTCACCCTCTCAGTGGAAGAGGCAGTAGCAGAACCATTAAAGGAAGGGAGCTTGGTTCGTCTAGACGACTCCAGAGGACGCTTTGTTGGTGTCTTAGAACTGACTCAAAAGTATCATCACGATCAGCTTCGTGAGGTGGTTAATGTTTACCGCACAGATGACGAACAGCACCCTGGTGTCAAAGTAATCTATAGCTACGGAGAAATTAATCTAGCAGGACCCGTCTGGTTACTGCATCGCGATCCCCATCCCCTGTTTCCGGATTACCAAATCGATCCAGCGAAGTCCCGCGCCTTATTCAAAGAAAAGGGTTGGAAAACCATTGTGGGCTTCCAGACACGCAATCCCATCCACAGAGCGCACGAATATATCATCAAGTGCGCCTTGGAAACTGTAGATGGTCTATTCCTTCATCCCTTGGTGGGTGTTACGAAAAGTGATGACATCGCCGCTGAGGTGCGGATGCGCTGCTACGAGATTATGATCGAGCGCTACTTCCCGGAAGACCGAGTGATTCTGGCGATTAATCCAGCTGCCATGCGCTATGCCGGTCCTAGGGAAGCAATTTTCCACGCCCTGATCCGCAAGAATTACGGTTGTACTCACTTCATCGTCGGACGCGACCATGCAGGAGTGGGAGACTATTACGGCACCTACGATGCCCAGCATATCTTTGATGAGTTTGAGCCAGATGAACTGGGAATTGTGCCGATGAAATTTGAACACGCCTTCTACTGCAAGCGTACCCAGCAGATGGCAACGACCAAGACTAGCCCAAGCCTACCGGAGGAACGGGTTCATCTATCTGGGACGAAAGTGCGGGAGATGTTGAGTTTGGGTCAGTTGCCGCCGCCAGAGTTCTCACGACCTGAGGTGGCGGCAGAGTTGGCAAGGGCGATGAATATTACAAATTACGAGATTTGAGCGGGTGTTCGTGAACCGCTTGCGGTCCACAGTGGTAATTCACATTCAGTTCCCCAAAATAATCCAAAATTCAAAATCGACATTCCTGGTAGGCTGATAGCTGATAGCTGATAGCTGATAAGTAATATGGGACTGAAGCGGCGGACTTTTTTGCAACAGGCTGGGTTAGCATTAGCTGCACTGGGCATCAGTGAAACAGTGCTATCACTCCTGGGTGATAAAAGCTTAGCAGTGCCTCTGTTGGACCGCTATTTCCAAGCGCTGGCACAATCAGGTGGGCGGAAGTTGGCGCTACTTGTGGGAATCAACCAGTATCCTCGTAGCACAGCCTTGGGGGGTTGTATTACTGATGTGGAACTGCAACGGGAACTGTTGATTCATCGGTTTGGCTTCAACGCTAGCGATATCTTGACGCTGACGGATAGCCAAGCCACGCGGGAGACTATTGAAACAGCATTTATTAACCATCTGAGTGAGCAAGCTAAGGCGGGTGATGTGGTAGTCTTCCACTTCAGTGGATATGGTAGCCGCGTCAAGATGAGCCAGGAGGCTCAAACCGATAATCCTGTACTTATCCAAAATAGTTTGGTGCCAGTAGATGGCATCCTGCCAACTAGGGGAGCACCGGTAGCCAATGATTTACTAGAAGAAACGCTAATTTTACTGCTGCGATCGCTACCTACAGATCACGTCACCACAATACTGGATACTAGTCACACGGATGTGGGGGAAATCCTCCAAGGAAATCTCCGAGTGCGCTCTTGCCCCAACCCACCCGCAGAAAGCCCTAGTCCAGAAGAGTTAGCTTTCCAAGAACAAATCTTACTTCGCCTCAACTTCTCGCGGGAACAGCTAAAAAACTCCAAAAGCCTCAATCAAACGCCAGGGGTTATTCTCACAGCCGCAGGACCGAGTCAAACGGCAACAGAGGCTCAGTGGAATGGCTTTAGTGCTGGCTTATTTACCTACGCTTTGACTCAGCATCTGTGGCAAGCCGCACCAGCAACAACAGTTCAGATTAGCCTGAGTCATGCTGCCGGGATGGTAAATCAGTTAGTCGGTAAAGAGCATCAGCCTAGGCTAGTGGGTCAAAAAAGTCTTCATCAGCCATTGCTCGCCTATTACCTGCCACCAGATCCCAGCATCGGGGCAGATGGCGTCGTGACAGCAGTAGAAGAGAATGGCAAAACCGTACAGCTATGGTTAGCAGGGCTACCAGCAACCGTTCTGGAGTACTACAGCAGTAATTCCCTACTGAGCCTTTCTCCCTCTAAGCCTGTTACAGAAGAGTTGCCAGTTAAAACGTTGAACGTTGAAGGTTCTCTGGAAAACCTGCAACCGCCCAACCCTCAACCTTCAACCCTAGAAAAACCGCAACTGCAAATACGTTCAAAAGAGGGTCTGACGGCGAGGGCACGAATCGTTAGCATGACTATTGCGGATAATTACCAACTCCAAGTTGGACAGCTGGTTCAAGAAGCCGTCCGCGTGTTCCCCCGCAATCTTAGTCTTACTATCGCTCTGGATGCTCACCTAGAACGAATTGAGCGGGTGGATGCAACGAGTGCCTTTGCCAACATCCCTTCTGTCTCATCGGTAGTAGTAGCGGGGGAACAACCCGCCGATTATCTATTTGGGAAAGTACCCTTACCCCAACCCGTTGCACCGGAACCCACTGAGGTATCGTCCGATTCTTTGTCTCCCCGCACGGATGGTATTGATTCCTCGGTAAGGACAGGGGGCTATGGACTGTTCTATCTCGCCCGTGACCCGATTCGTGATACCGTCGGGGAAGCCGGGGAGGCCGTCAAGTCGGCAGTAAACCGGCTGACGCCGAAACTGAAAACCTTGCTAGCAGCCAAGTTGCTGCGTCTAACGGCGAATGAAGGGTCTTCGCGTTTGGGCATCCGGGCGTCGCTGGAGATGGTTACGCCCCAAGAGACCCTAGTGATGCAACGGGAAACGTTACGAGCATTTTCCTCACTCGAACAATGCCCCCCCTTGTGCAACCCCTCAAAAGAAGCAGGCGAGTCTATTGCTTCACGAGCGTTGGGAGAGAAAAAAAACAACCGTGACTTGCCCCCCCCTGTTGGAGAGGGAAGTATTCCAACGTTGCCTATTGGAAGTCGTATTCGCTATCGGTTGAAGAACTACAGCGATCGCCCACTGTATTTCATCCTACTGGGACTCGATTCCAGTGGTAGTGCGATCGCGTTTTATGAGAGCCAATCCTTTCAGGAAGCACAGGAATTAGAAGACAAGCCCCCCCTTAAAGATGCGGTGATTGCACCTGGAGAAACCCTGACACTGCCCCAATCTTCGGCTTCTTCTGATTGGCTTATCCCTGGTCCTACCGGACTGGCGGAAATCCAGCTGATTTGCAGTCAGGCACCTTTTACAAAAGCAACTATGGCACTGGAAGCCGCAAGGCGTCCTAAAGGCGAGGGAGAGCGAATTGCTGATTTATTTAACCCCCTAGTGGTGGCACGAGCCGTGCTGGAAGATTTACACAAAGCCAGTGCAATGTATATGGCAAGAACTTCGTCTTACGCCCCAGAGTCTCTGGGTACGGTGCCTGACATCTATGCCCTAGATGTGAATGCTTGGGCGACGCTGAGTTTTATCTACCAGGTAGTCTGACTACGGTTCTTATTCTCCTTGTATTCATAAGCCAACCTGATGACATACATAGGGAGAGATGAACGAAACTCCCTTGCTTTTGTAAACAAATGTAAATAGTATGAAATCAAGGCAAGAGTCCTTGCCCCAAATCATACAAATCCAATTCACCGCAATCATAAGACAATGACAACCACCCTACAAAGAGAGCAAAGCGCCTCCATCTGGGAACGCTTCTGCTCATGGGTAACCAGCACCGACAACCGCCTGTATGTAGGCTGGTTCGGCGTGTTGATGATACCAACCCTGCTCACCGCCACCACCTGCTTCATCATCGCCTTCATCGCCGCTCCTCCAGTGGACATCGATGGCATTCGTGAACCCGTAGCTGGTTCCTTGATGTTCGGAAACAACATCATCTCCGGTGCAGTTGTTCCTTCCAGCAATGCTATCGGTCTGCACTTCTACCCAATTTGGGAAGCCGCATCCTTAGATGAGTGGCTCTACAACGGTGGTCCTTACCAGCTAGTGATTTTCCACTTCCTGATTGGCGTATTCTGCTACATGGGACGTGAGTGGGAACTATCCTACCGCTTAGGTATGCGTCCATGGATT
>DATNQP010000480.1:0-8311 GCA_036703965.1 Leptolyngbyaceae cyanobacterium | reverse complement strand
AGGGAGTACTTAGACGCCAGTACCTCGCCCTGTTCCGTAATCTTAATTCGTCCATTGATACTGCGACCGGGCTGCGCCAAGATTGCTTCATAGGCAGGACCACCCCCGCGACCTACCGAGCCACCGCGACCGTGGAAGATGCGTAAAGCCACACCGTACTCTTCGGCAATTTTCTGTAAGGCTTTCTGCGCTTTGTGGATTTCCCAGTTGCTACTGAGGAAACCAGAGTCCTTATTACTGTCCGAGTAGCCCAGCATCACTTCTTGGAGAGATTGGTGATGGGAGGGTGGTGATTGGGTACTAGGTATTTCTTGTCCGCTCTCCCCAGAATAGCCACCAGCGAGGCAAGCACGATAGAGAGGTAGCTCAAACAGAGAGGTCATCACTGCCGGGGCACGCTTCAAGTCGTCTACCGTTTCAAATAACGGTACCACATGAACACTGCTTATGCCTGTCGCCGGATCGTAGAGACCCGCTTCCTTTGCCAGCAATAGCACTTCCAAAAGGTCGCTGGCTTGGTTGCTCATGCTGATGATGTAGGTCTGACAGACTTGAGAACCAAACTCCTGTTGCAACTGCCGCAGCATTCGGAAGGTTTCAATCGTTTCGCAGGTTTTCTCAGAAAATGGCAATTCAGCGGGGATTAAGGGTCGTCGAGTCTGTAACTCCGTCGCCAGCCAGAGCGATCGCTCTGATTCTGACATCTCATTGTAGGACTTGGGCAAAATTTGTAGATAATCGGCAATCTCATTCAGAGCATCAGAGTGGCGGGAGCTTTCCTGCCGAATATCTAGATGTGCCAGGTTAAAACCATAAATCTCCACCTGACAGATTAAATTTTCCAAATCACGACAGCTTAACCCTGTCTCAGCTAGATTCCGCTGAATCAGGCGCAGCTCTGCCAAAAACTCTACTCCAGAGCGATAAATGCCGGAGTTTTGACTTTCGTAAAGGTCGTGTTGTAGAAGCTTTCCCTTGTAAAGGTGCCGAAGCTGCTGATTGCGAACACGCGTATTCTCTAGCCGTTGCTGCACATAAGCAAGTTTCAGCCGATAAGGCTCTTGCCGATAGCGAATTGCTAGCTGCTCGTAGACCTCTGGCATTTGCGAACGGTCTTGCTCTAGAGAGTCCAATAGATCTGGTAAGACATCACTCCAGTGCAACGACAAACTCAATAAATTGGTCAGACCCCCTACCGATTGGATATATTTTTCTAGCACCAAATCGCGCTGATAGCAGGCAGTTTGCCAGGTAACTTGCGGCGTCACTGAAGGATTACCATCCCGGTCTGACCCAACCCAAGACCCAAACTTACAGAAGTGATTGCTGGGAGGTTTTAGCCAGGGGAAAGACCCCTTTAAACCTTGCTTGAAGCGTTGATACAATTGGGGAATTGCCTCAAATAGCACTTCCTGGAAGTAGTGGAGGGTGTAATCAACCTCATCAAGCACTGTCGGCTTAAATTGATGTAACTCATCAGTGCGCCACCAAAGGCGAATTTCTTCCATCAGTTGTTCGGTATATCCCTCTACCTCCCAGGAAGAGGTCAACCCTAATGATCTAAGCGCTTCCTCGGCTTGGTCTAGCTGTTGCAGGATTTTGGCAATGCGCCGCTGTTTATCCCGAATCGTGTGACGGACGATTTCCGTGGGGTGAGCTGTGAAAACTAACCGAATATCCAGATTATCAATCAGCCGCTGAATTTGCTGAGGTGGCATATTCAGTTGTTGCAAGTAGGGAAATAACCAATGAAATGTACCTGATTCTTGTGGCGAAGCTCCATTTTCCTGCCAGCTTTTTTCCAGTAAATTCGCAACAGGGTCAACACTTTGAGCTTCTGCCTCAGCCGCGTTAACCGACGCCATTGCTGAGTTGTTGTTTTCTGTCAAGCTGGCTTGCTTCTTCGGCGATCGCTCTGTTGAGGCAGGAGCGTTGTACGTGGCACGTCGTGAGAGCTGTTGATCGCGCTGTTCGTAATGCTGTTCAACGATGTTGATCAGCTGAAAGTAAAGGGCAAAAGCGCGTGAGGCTCGGATTGCAGCATTGAGGTCGAGTTTTTCAATTACCCTAGGGACGGATGATTCAGGCAAGTCGGTTGCTTGTCCCTCTGGCGAACACAAGTCGCGCAGTTGGTTGAGCAAATCGACCAGTTCCTGACCACACTCCGAGCGGAGAACAGACTCCCACAAATCCTCTACAACTTTGAGGCGATGGCGCAGAAATAGGTCAGAGGTAGAAGGTATAGCAAATTCCTGATCAGACGAGTGGAGGAGGGAACTCATAATGTCTGTTCACCGCGAGACAAAGATGATCCATTGTATAGAGTTAGTGCTACCTAGAGTCGTTTCACATGTAACCAATTTGATTCTTGAGGAAGGTTAAGAGCTATAGACTTGGATTTTGCTGACCTCTCACTCTTCACGTCCTGACTCTGGGAAATGGAGAACTGGCAAGCGATCGCCTCGAAACACTTCCTCGCTAGCCACACCAGCTGCTTGTAGCCAAGAGAAGATAGCACCAGCCGAGAGTACACCGAGCAACACTGGACCGGTAGCTAGACCCACGAAGAACTCTGTCACAATTCCTGATTGAGAGGTCTGTCCGGTTGACGTTTCCGGTCGTTTCTGGTTAAGAGATGACATTTTTGGTAAAACTAACTAGTACAAATATCCTAGCGCTACTGAAAAAGTATGTAGCACAGTTTTTGGGGTGCTGTTGTGTAAGACTGTTTAGATGTATTTTGATGAGGTAATTGTACTTGCCTCATGTCATTCTCGCTGACCATGCTCACGGCTTCCTTAAAGAGCTATGGGTATGCTCAAATCAGGTGTGCACTTACTAGAGAAAAAAATCAATCGTCCGTTATCAGTCCAGGTGACAGATTTCTAATGTTGGATGTCGATAAGCGTGTCCAAAAGGAGCGTCCTTCCTCTCTGGCCCAGTGGGCATACCGTGTCATTGGGCAACCCGAGGTGTGCCTACGAGTCCGGTTGCGAGGGAATAACCTGCACATTCTCTGTGAGAGTCGCCAGGGTTTAGAAGCGAAGACGGTCGTGAACCGTTTCATCAAGGCACTCAAAGTTCAGGAGGGAAGAGATTCATTTCCCATCAATTCGGGAAACCCGATTTACCAGATCATTATCTATGGGCGCACCTTGGGACAGGAGCGTCCTGCCTGGATCAAGCAAATTCGGATCAAGCCATCCTCAAACTACAACGCTAGGCCTTCTTTTGACGCCGCAACAAACGAGTCGGCGTTAATCGTTTCTAACGAAAGTCTCGCTCGTTCAGGCTCACCCGAAGCGATCGCCCGCTATCTCAGTGAGAACCTCAGTTCCCTGGGAGTCAGCGTCAAAGTACTCATCCAAACCCTTCCTGATGCACCTGCCCAAAAGGGATTGGCGACTGGGCAAAACTCTTTCCAATCACCAATCGCCAATTCTCAATCTGGGACAGCTGGAAATCGGCGTCTCTGGGTTATTTGTAATTCTAATTACAGCCCCGATGCGTCTTTGCTAGCCGAGCCAGTGGTGGAGCAGTTGCGTTCCTTGCAGCTTCAAGGGTTTCGAGATGCCGCGATTTGTAGTCAGGTGAGCGGTGAAGCGTCTCCTGAATGGATGCTGCGGGTCGATTTGACGCCCAAAGAAGAAATGCTCCAAGACTGGGCGCGTTGGGGAGATGTGCAGGCGATCGCCAGGACGTTGAATCAGGCACTTCTTGAATTGGGGATGGAAGTTCGAGCCGTCCTAAAAGATGTGACACTACATGTGTTTTGTAGCGTTTTGTCTGTAAGGGGAGCCGCAGCCCCAGAGAAGCAAAGGGCAGTGAGTGCGATCGCACCAGTGCTGAAGTTGCTCGCCCCTCAAGGCATCCAAGCCGCTACGCTTTATGGCGTCGAGTCTCATCATCGCTCACCCGTCCCTGAGCAAGAAACGCCCGTCTGGATTGAGTGGCTAAACTTACCAGCAGCAAACGTTCCAGCACTAGCAGAATCAGCTTTTTCCTTAGCGCAACAGGGAAACCAAGATGCCCTGACCTTTTTGCTCCAACGCTTACTCAATCCTGACCTCGATCGACGGTTGGCGACTGGCGGTATTCATCTAAAAATTCGCCGCAAAGAAGACTTGCTGCACATCATGAGCGAGGCACCCATTTGCCCGCCACAAGCTCAGGTGGGTCCACCCATCGCCCGGTTCCTGCGCCAGGTTGCCATTGGGCAGATTGCGGGAGTTCGGATCTATGGTCGTCGCGCTGGTTCTACTACCCCGGCGTGGAACTACGGCGAAGATTTTGTCCATCGACGGCGTCTAGTACCAGAAGCAACTCCAGAGTTTGCCGCCTCAGATGCCTATCTGAGTGAGCTTGTGGCTCCCACTGAGGAACCCGTTCTGCGTCCAGATTTAACTCAAGAAGACCTGAAAGATGGCTTCAAGCAGACTGTTCAGACAACCGTTCGTACACTTCAGGGTTGGTTGTGCTACTCCCATTTGTTTGTACCTACCCTGGAGAATCAAGAGCTGGCAACAGTTCCCCAACCCTCAGCAAGTGGAAGTTTTGCCTCTTCCCAAAGTGTGAGAGTGGCAATGGTTTGGGGGATGCTGGGATTATTGCTGACATTACAAACGGATTGGCTGATTGGTAAATTGCTACGCTCAAGATTGGAAGCTGCGTCTGTGATGACAACCGAGGCATCTCCCGAGTCAGTATCTCTGCCCCAAGTGTCTTTACAAAAAGGTGGTTCTCAGAAGGGAGCAGATGACTTCAATGCATCTGGGTTCACAAAAGAGGGTGAAACAAGCGTTATTATCAATCAGGCAACAGACAAGTCTTCGACGATGGAGAAAGTCAGTCCAGCGACGGCAGCTATGTTAGCGGCAGCGCGGGAAGCGAAACGAGCACGTCTAGCATCGCCTAATCCCTCGTTCAACAACCATCTGTTAGATGAAAAGCTAGCACTGTACCAACAGCGCCTTCTCCAGAGTGGCCCCCCTGATGTTTTAATTGTGGGAAGCTCCAGAGCACTTCGGGGAGTCGATCCCATCGCACTCCAAGATGCCTTAGCGGCTCAGGGCTATCCTGACGTGATGGTGTTTAACTTTGCTATTAATGGTGCCACAGCTCAGGTTGTAGACTTAATCATTCGTCGCATTTTGAGGCCAGAGCAACTGCCCAAATTGATTATCTGGGCGGATGGAGCACGCGCTTTTAATAGTGGTCGGGTGGATGCTACGTATAATGCGATCGCTACTTCAGAGGGCTATGAGCATCTCAAGGCTGGAACCTTCCCCGGTTTAATTGATGGCAATCAACGCACCCTTCGCTCTGGAAAATTAGCCCCTAAGATCCTATCGGCAGATTCAACACCTCAACTCTTGGCTTCTTTTAGTAAGTCGTTAGATCATTCTCTGGGGAAAGTTTCATCAACTTACCCCCAGCGAGACCAGCTCAAGTCACAGTTGCGGGATCAGTTTATTGAGCTGTTAAAACAAACCAATGTTTTCCAAGCTCAGACTTCTACAGATGCCGAGAAATCATTACTTGATGAGGTATCCATTGACTTTGATGGCTTCCTTCCCCTCTCAGTTCGCTTTAATCCGGCTACGTACTATAATCAACACCCTAGAGTTGCCGGTGATTATGACAGCGATTATGAATCTTTCAAGTTAGGGGGTCAACAAGACACTGCTCTCGAAGCGCTCCTGCAATTTGCCCAAGCCCGCAAAATTGGTATTGTTTTTGTTAACCTACCCCTGACTAAGGACTACTTAGACCCGACACGCACAGAATACGAAGAACAATTTCAACAGTATATGCGCTCCTCTTCTCTAACAAGAGGGCTGATTTTCAGAGACTTAAGATCGTTGTTAATCACTAAACCGGACTACTTTTCCGACCCTAGTCACCTCAATAGATATGGTGCCTACAAGGTCTCCAGTCACATTGCTCAAGACCCAATGATTCCCTGGTCATTGGTCATCAGTCCTTAGTCCGAAGAAGCGTTGCAGGTTAATAGGTTCCATGGTAGGTAAGCAGGTTAGAAGAGTAATTTGAACCTTAACTTTCTAGCTTTGAACCTCTCAACTCTCAACTCCCCAATTTTTAAACCTTTGACCAATGACATTTATCTCGATTACCTATGCGCTTTTCCTGCTAGTTTTTTTGGGAATCTACTGGTCAGTGCGAAGCGCCTCCAGAGGTACTGCACGAACACTATCTTTACGGCTATGGGTGCTAGTAATTGGCAGTCTGCTCTTTTATGGTTCACTGCAAATTCAATACATTCCTCTGTTACTTATAATTACCCTAATTAACTTTTACCTAGGCAAGGCAATTGGAGCCAATACAGCACCAGGATCACACGCCTCTGATCAGCATCTCTCTAATGAAGACTGGCTGTTTGCTAATGGTATTTGGAATCGCCGACGCCTAAAGCTTCTGTGGTTGGGGATTTTTTTGAATGTTATCGGGTTGCTGAGCTTCAAGTATGTTCCTTTTGTCTTAAGCAACATAGCAGTTCTTTTAAGCTTACCAGTTGCACAACAGGGTGCTAGCTGGATTAGCACTCACTTAGTTGCTCCTCTAGGAATCTCGTTCTTCACCTTCGAGTGCATTGCTTATCTAATTGATGTCTATCGGGGTGCTCCAGCAACTCAGCAGCTCCTACAGTTTTCAGCCTACAAGTTATTTTTTCCTAAATTGATTTCTGGTCCAATCACTCGGTACCATCAATTTGCTGTTGGGCTGAAAACGTTACAATTTCCTAGTCTTGACCGACTAACAGAAGGACTTTGGCTGATTGCCTGTGGTGCTGTCAAAAAAGCACTCCTAGCAGACCGACTAGGCATTCTTGTTGATTTATGCTTTGGCAACTTAGAGCGCGCGGGTAGTGGCGATTTATGGTTGGCAGTAGTTGCCTACGGTCTGCAACTGTATCTCGATTTCAGTGGCTATGTAGACATTGCCCGTGGCAGTGCTATTCTGCTGGGATTTCATCTACCAGAAAATTTTGATTTTCCCTACTTTAGTACCAGCATCGCTGATTTCTGGCGTCGCTGGCACATTACTCTAGGGGATTGGATACGCAACTATCTTTACTTTCCCTTGGGCGGATCGCGTAAGGGTCTGGGTCGAACTTGTTTGAATCTGCTGATTGTAATGCTAATTACTGGTATCTGGCATGGAGCCGCTTGGGGCTTTGTTGTTTGGGGGGGATTGCATGGTCTTGCCTTAGTGGCTCACCGATTGACCCAGGTGATATCTGATTGTCTAGGTTGGGCAAAACACTGGTGGGAAAGCGCCTTAGGTGTGCTCGTTGCCTGGTGGTTGACCCAGTCAATGGTTTTCACGTCCTGGATTTTTTTCCGGTTACCCAATCTCAAAGAAGCTAGCTTAGTCATCCAAAACCTTTGGGGTCACACAGCTGATATCCAATTTGCCCAAAAGGTCTACATAGAGGCAATTGGGTTGGGGCGCTTCCAGTTAGCTCTCCTATTAACAGCACTAGTCGGGTTAATGAGTGTCGTCTACAGCGTCCAACGAGGTCTGAAGTTACAACTCAACTGGCCGTTAAAGCTGCTGTTGGTTCCGCTATGTCTGTTCACGGTTTGGATACTGGCTCCTCAAGGGAGTCTACCTTACATTTACTTCGATTTTTAGTTCGTGGGATAGCGATCGCCTTTTGTTGAAGTAATCTCTACTCCTGGAAGCCTTTATAGGACTCACTCAAAGCTTTTTCCATTATTCATAAGCAAACCTAATGACATACATAGGGAGAGATGAACGGTACCCTCTTGCTTTTGTAAACAAATGTAAATATTATTAAACCAAGGCAAGAGTCCTTGCCCCAAATCATACAAATCCAATACCCCGCAATCATAAGACCATGACAACCACCCTACAAAGAGAGCAAAGCGCCTCCATCTGGGAACGCTTCTGCTCATGGGTAACATCAACCGACAACCGCCTGTATGTAGGCTGGTTCGGCGTGCTGATGATACCAACCCTGCTTACCGCCACCACCTGCTTCATCATCGCCTTCATCGCTGCTCCTCCCGTGGACATCGATGGTATCCGTGAGCCAGTAGCTGGCTCCCTGATGTACGGAAACAACATCATCTCCGGTGCAGTTGTTCCTTCTTCTAACGCCATTGGCTTGCACTTCTACCCCATCTGGGAAGCCGCATCCTTAGATGAGTGGCTCTACAACGGTGGTCCTTACCAGCTAGTGATTTTCCACTTCCTGATTGGCGTATTCTGCTACATGGGACGTGAGTGGGAACTATCCTACCGCTTAGGTATGCGTCCATGGATT
>DATNQP010000479.1:0-7236 GCA_036703965.1 Leptolyngbyaceae cyanobacterium | reverse complement strand
CAAAATCTTGCTCTTGGGTTCTGGCCCGATTGTGATTGGACAAGCCTCTGAATTTGATTACTCCGGCACTCAGGCTTGCAAAGCACTCCGGGAAGAAGGCTACGAAGTGGTGCTAGTGAACTCCAACCCTGCTAGCATCATGACCGACCCCGAAACGGCTGACCGTACCTACATTGAGCCGCTAACCCCGGAAATGGTGGAGAAGGTCATCGACAAAGAACGACCCGACGCCTTGTTGCCGACAATGGGAGGGCAAACTGCCCTGAATATCGCTGTGGCATTGGCGAAGAATGGCGTGCTAGAGAAGTACGGCGTCGAGTTGATTGGGGCTAAGCTACCAGCAATTGAGATGGCAGAAGACCGCCTGCTGTTCAAAGAAGCAATGGGACGGATTGGGGTAGGGGTGTGTCCTTCAGGAATTGCCAACAATTTGGAAGAGGCAAAAGCGATCGCGCAGCAAATTGGCAGCTATCCTCTGATTATTCGACCCGCCTATACCCTCGGCGGCACCGGCGGCGGCATTTCCTATAACCAGGAAGAATATGAGGAAATGGCACAAGGAGGTTTGGATGCCTCACCCATGTCTCAAATCCTGGTTGAGCAGTCCCTCTTAGGCTGGAAAGAGTACGAATTAGAAGTCATGCGTGATTTGGCAGATAACGTCGTGATTATCTGCTCGATTGAAAATATCGACCCAATGGGCGTACATACCGGCGATTCCATCACAGTCGCTCCCGCGCAAACTTTGACCGATAAGGAATACCAACGGCTGCGAGATGCCTCAATTAAAATCATCCGCGAGATTGGCGTGGAAACGGGTGGCTCGAATATTCAATTTGCCGTTAATCCAGTCACAGGCGATGTGATTGTGATTGAGATGAACCCCCGTGTCTCCCGGAGTTCTGCCCTGGCATCCAAGGCAACAGGCTTCCCCATTGCCAAGATGGCCGCCAAGCTGGCCGTGGGTTACACCTTGGATGAAATTCCCAACGACATCACCAAGAAGACACCCGCCTCATTTGAACCGACGATTGACTATGTAGTGACCAAGGTTCCTCGGTTTGCCTTTGAGAAGTTTCCCGGTGCGGAACCCGTACTGACAACGCAAATGAAGTCGGTGGGAGAGGCAATGGCAATTGGACGCACATTTCAGGAGTCGTTCCAGAAAGCCCTCAGATCGCTCGAAACGAGTCGTTACGGTTGGGGGTGCGATAAGGCGGAGAAGCTGCCTTCTTTGGAGCAAGTGCGCTCAGGCTTACGAACCCCGAATCCCGAACGCATTTTCACCGTGCGTCACGCCTTGCAATTAGGAATGACAGTAGAAGAAGTCTACGAACTCACCGGCATTGACCCGTGGTTTTTGGATAAGTTTGAGGAGTTGCTGGAAACCGAAAAATCACTCAAGCGCACTCCCTTAAAGAAACTCACCAAAGAGCAGCTGTGGGATATCAAACGTCAGGGCTTTAGTGACCGACAAATTGCCTTCGCCACCAAAACCACAGAAGATGAAGTTCGCGCTTACCGGAAAGGACTGGGTATCGTGCCGGTCTATAAAACAGTAGATACCTGTGCGGCGGAGTTTGAAGCATTAACACCTTACTACTATTCCACCTATGAGGAAGAGTCAGAAGTGCTGCCCTCAGATAAGCCCAAGGTGATGATTTTGGGCGGTGGTCCTAACCGAATTGGACAGGGGATTGAATTTGACTATTGTTGCTGCCATGCCTCTTATGCCCTGAGTAAGCAGGGGTATGAAACGATTATGGTCAACTCAAACCCAGAGACGGTTTCGACAGATTATGATACGAGCGATCGCCTCTACTTTGAACCGCTTACCAAAGAAGATGTTCTCAACATCATTGAAGCAGAACAGCCAGAGGGAATCGTTATCCAGTTCGGAGGTCAGACACCCCTGAAACTGGCTGTTCCTTTACAAGAATTTTTGAACCGTCCAGAAACCCAAGAAGCACTCAATACTAAAATTTGGGGAACTTCTCCCGATTCTATCGACATAGCAGAAGACCGGGAGCGGTTTGAAAAAATCTTGCGCCAGCTAGACATCAAGCAGCCCGATAATGGCAATGCTCGGAGTTATGCAGAAGCCCTGGAAATAGCACGGCGCATTACCTATCCTGTGGTGGTTCGTCCTTCCTACGTCCTGGGTGGACGGGCAATGGAAATTGTCTATTCGGATACAGAATTAGAACGCTACATGACCTTTGCGGTACAGGTAGAACCCGATCATCCGATTCTCATTGATAAGTTTCTAGAGAATGCCGTCGAGGTGGATGTCGATGCGATCGCAGACCAGACGGGTAGAGTTGTAATTGGCGGCATCATGGAGCATATCGAACAAGCAGGGATTCACTCTGGTGACTCCGCTTGCTCCTTACCCGCCGTTTCGTTGCCATCAGCTGTCTTGGACAAGATTCGGACTTGGACAGTGCAGTTGGCAAAGGCGCTGAAGGTGGTGGGGTTAATGAATATCCAGTTTGCGGTTGTAGGTACTCAGGGTTATTCCCCCCAAGTTTACATTCTCGAAGCCAACCCCCGTGCTTCTCGGACTGTGCCTTTTGTTTCCAAGGCGACAGGTGTACCTCTAGCTGGACTTGCCTCCCGGATTATGTCAGGGGAAACCCTGGAATCCCTCGGCTTCACTCAAGAGGTGATTCCCAAGCATATTGCCGTCAAGGAAGCCGTACTACCGTTTGAGAAATTTGCTGGCACAGACACAATCTTAGGGCCAGAAATGCGCTCTACCGGCGAGGTCATGGGGATTGATGTAGACTTTGGTTCAGCTTTTGCCAAGGCAGAATTAGGCGCTAGTCAGCGTCTACCCCTCTCTGGCACGGTGTTTGTCTCAACCAATGACCGCGATAAGCCAAGCGTTATCTCAGTAGTGAAAGACTTTATGGAGCTAGGCTTCCATGTTGTCGCCACTGAGGGGACAAGAAAAGCGCTTAAAGAGCATGGGATAGATGTTGAATTGGTGCTGAAACTCCATGAAGGGCGTCCCCATGTCCTGGATTCGATTAAGAATCAGAAGATTCAGCTGATTATCAACACGCCTTCTGGGGAAGAAGCACGAGCCGATGGGCGTTTGATTCGTCGTTCATCCTTGGCTTACAAAATACCTATTGTCACCACAATTTCCGGTGCAAAGGCAACAGCAGCCGCCATTCGTTCCTTGCAAACGCAGCCGCTGGAGGTGAAGGCGTTGCAAGACTATATTCATTAGACCTCTTGCAAAAATCCTTGGAAGGGCGAAGCATTCGTGTAAAAATCCAGTTGTAAGCGCCATAAATCAAGGCACGAAGGCTTCGCCCCTACAGGCGCATTGCGACTTATGCAAGAGGTCTATTGATGCAGTAAGCGCTCTATTGCTTCAATTAACGAGTCAATCTCTGCATGTTGAGTAAAGTAATGTACGCAGGCACGGATGCAGTCTGGGTCGAGGATAGTTCGCACCATAAAGCCCTGTTGTTCAAGAGACTGTACCAGCTGATTGTGGGGCTGTCCGTTAGTTAATACAAAAGAGACAAGACCCGCTTGTGGAGGTGAGGTTCGTAGACACCGAACGCCATCTAGCTGGGATAAACGTTGCCAGAGGTACTCACTTCCCTGACAAATTTGCTCGTAACGTTCTTGGGGTGTCCCCCATTGCTGATGAGTTGCGATCGCACAACGCATTCCAGCGTAAAGTGGGTAAGTAGACGTTGCCACTTCAAACCGCCGTGCATCCGGCTTCCAACCCACTGGTTTACCCGCTTTCCCAGTCACAATGCCACGCCAACCAATGAACGTTGGGTTAAGGCTTTCTAAGGCATCTGGTCGTATATATAGACCACCAATGCCTTCTGGACCACATAACCACTTGTGACCCGTGAAAGCATAGAAGTCTGCCCCTAGTTCGGTCAAATTCAACGATAGGGAACCCACCGACTGAGCCGCATCAACCAAAACTCGAATTAACTGACTACCCGTAGAATAGTTGTGACAGGCAGCAACAATTTCTGCAAGTGGCAATAATTGACCTGTATTCCAAAGGAGATGACTCAGCACGACTAACCGCGTGCGGGGTGTCAGGTTTTGTACAATTACTGCCGTAGGGTCTCCCTGATTGAGAGTTTCCATGATTGGACAAGTGGAGACTTCAACACCAAAGCGACGAGCGATTTCTTGAGCCGTAGCCACAATGCCGGGGTGTTCACAATCCGTGAGGAGCATGCGATCGCCCGCCTGCCAGTCAATCCCCCACATGGCAATATTGCAGCCAACAGTAACATCTTCTGTGAGAGCGATCGCTTCTATGGATGCCCCCAATTCCAAAGCGATCGCCTCTTTAGTTTGCTTTGCTTCCTCCATAATCCAAGCATTCACCCCCCCTGAGAACGGCCCATGCTTCTGGACATATTCATAGGCTTGTTGGATAGCCACCAGTGAGGCTTGAGGCAGCGTGCCTTGACCTCCAAAGTTAAAATAGGCTTTGTTGGCTAGAGCCGGAAATTGTTGCCGGTGGCGTTCGAGCCGTGTAGACGCCCAAGAGATGCCAGTCATAGGACGAGTCAGAAAGAAAAGACATTTAATTGTATCGTCCTACCTGTTGTTGCTTCAGCCATTATACGTATGGCAATTCCGTAAATACACTGAGCCAATACTCAGGGGGGATTCGGTTAATGTGGAGGAGCTACATAGACAAATTAGAGCTTTTTCGATATGTTAGCTTAGAAGACAAATGTGCTCATGGATAGCACAGCTTCAGTGCATCTCTACAACACTTACAGTTTCAGTGCATCTCTCCAAGGCTTAAGGCACTAGCTAGTCCAGTTGGGCATAAATTTTCGTCTCTAAAAAGGCGACCAGTTGCAGTATCTACAAGTAACATCACTAAACAATAACTTTTGCCTAGATGTATTAGCGGCTAACCTAGCAGCAAAGACCTTGACTTACAGATGATTTGCAAGCCCTATGTAAATCTACTGGCAAGGGTGCCGATGGTCGGTACTGACAAGGCATTTGATGTTGGAAATATCCTTCGATGCTCAATCCTTCGAGGAGATGCAATTGAGCTTAAATGGTACTGCGTCTGGGGAGCGTACCAAATCTTTTTCTATGTAGTGATTTTTCGAGGATAACTAGACATGAGTAAAGTTTTGCTGGTTGAAGACAATCCCTCACAGATGCAGTTGATGGATTGTTACTTGAGTGAGAGTGGTCACACTGTCATTCGGAATCCATACCCTAAGGAAGCCGTGAAAAAAGCCATGGAACACAACCCAGATGTCATCGTTACAGATGTGGTGATGCCAGGAATGAGCGGATTTGAGTTGTGTCGCAGTCTCAAGAATAATCCCGCTACCAAAAGCATTCCTATTGTGATTTGTTCTTCTAAAGATCAGGAAATTGACCGTCTCTGGGGTATGAGACAAGGAGCTAGTGCCTACTTAATCAAACCCTTTACGCGAGAGCAGCTCCTCCGGACTGTTCAATTAGTTAGCTGTGGCTTGAAAACATGATAAGCAAGTGGGTAGAAATAAACATTGTTGGTTTTAGTGATTCGGGATTCGGGATTCGGGATTAGGGACTTCCTAATTCTTGCCCAGTACCCAGTCCCCAATACCCAGTCCCTACTCCCCAAAACGACCGCGCGTCAAGTCAGCGGACGCCATTAGCTGTAACAGCTGGATTCTCCTCTGACGACGCTTCCAATCCAAAAATGCGGCTGAAGGCTTTTTCCACTTTGTAGCCTGAGTCAATTGACTCTAGAGGGTCTTTACGAAGTCGGTGGCGCAGACATAAGGTGATGACACGGCGGATATCATCAACGGTGACCTCGTTACGTCCTTCAAAGGCAGCTAGTGCCTTTGCTGCTCGATTGGTGACAATGTCACCTCGCAACCCATCAACATCCAGTTCTGAGCAGACCTGAGAAATTTTCACTCGCAAATCATAGTCCATTTCAACTTGAGAAAGCCGCTCTTGAGCCATAACGAGTTGTTTTTGCAAGCTTTCTTGAGCAGACTGGTACTTTTCAAGAAATTCATTTGGATTTTGGTCAAAGTCTGCCCGTTGCTCCACAATCTCTACTCTGAGGGCTGGCTCTTTAACGGTACGGATTTCTGCATGCATGCCAAAGCGATCGAGTAGCTGCGGTCGCAGTTCTCCTTCTTCGGGATTGCCGGAACCAACTAAAACAAAGCGTGCCGGGTGGCGAATGGAAATTCCTTCTCGTTCAACAGTATTCCAGCCACTAGCAGCGGAGTCTAGGAGGACATCAACCAAGTGGTCATCGAGCAGGTTGACTTCGTCTACATAGAGGATGCCGCGATTTGCTTTGGCAAGGAGTCCAGGTTCAAAGGCTTTAACCCCCTCCGATAAAGCTTTTTCAATATCAATAGTGCCGCAGACCCGGTCTTCTGTTGCTCCCAAGGGTAGGTCAACCATCGTAACTTTTTTCTTGACAATTGAACGTGAATGTGCAGAAGCGGCATCGCTCATCCAGTCGGGTTCGTTGGGGTCACTGTTGAAGGGGTCATCGGCAATAACATCAATTTCTGGCAATAAGTCTGCCAATGCTCGAATAGTGGTGGATTTGCCCGTACCGCGATCGCCCATGATCATCACGCCGCCAATCTTCGGGTCAATCACATTCAAGAGCAGAGCCAGTTTCATTTCTTCCTGACCCACAATTGCAGTGAAAGGAAAAACTACGCGGCGAGCAGTTGTAGGCGCTTGGGCAGTCGGACTCACTATCTATTACCTAATAATTAATTTTTGATACGCCTTTCATTTTGCCACACTGGCTCCCGTTGAGTTTTGAGTTTTCCAGTGAATTGCACCGCTATCAAAAGGGGCAGGAACGACGATATAGCCAGTAGCGGTGTCACCTAGCACCCAGTTGCGCTCAATGCCCCAGTACCACCAGTGAGCTGCTACATAAGCGCAAATTAGGCTATCTAGCTGGTCTTCGACGGCTTTGAGGGCGGCACCTGTGGCGGGGATTTCGGAAGGAAACGAACCATAGAGGCGCGGAGGACGCACAGAGGAGGAGGAGAGGTTAAGGGTCGGTTCTAGGGTGGGTAAGATGTTCAGAATGTAATGGTGGAGTCTGATCAGTTCTAATCGACGCTCAGCAAGTGAGCCTTTTTTGTATTTAAGGATGCGCTCCAAACTGAACAAATGCACGATCGCAGGGTGAGGAAATACTTCGATTTGGAAGCGACCTAGTGCTTGGGG
>DATNQP010000478.1:0-2192 GCA_036703965.1 Leptolyngbyaceae cyanobacterium | reverse complement strand
TCATGTCTACTTTTCAGATGCTTGTAAGGCGGAAGGCTAAAGTAGGAATGGGAAAGAATAGATTAATGTCGCCTTCTGAGTCTTTACTTCTTACTCCAGCATGATGCCTCAGTATTGCAGCAAAGGACACGAAAATCCCTCTGGTGGTCGCTTTTGTCTTCAGTGTGGCGAGAAGCTGGAGCTACCAGTGGGTAAGGGTGTCTATCCAGGGCTTGTCTTAGGCGCTCGCTACCGCATTGTCCGTGAGCTGGGGCATGGTGGCTTTGGACGGACTTATCTGGCAGAAGACCTCCATCGGTTCAATGAAGGCTGTGTTTTAAAGGAATTTGCCCCTCAAGTTCAAGGCACTTACGGCTTACAAAAAGCGGAAGAGCTTTTTTCGAGGGAAGCGGGTGTTCTCTACAAACTGCAACACCCTCAAATCCCTCGGTTCCGAGAGTTATTCCAGGTTAAACAGGAAGACAAAGGATACCTATTTTTGGTACAGGATTTTGTGGACGGGCAAACCTACCGCGCCTTACTAGAGGCTCGGAGGCATCAGGGAGTGCGGTTTAATGAAGCCGAAGTCTCTCAACTGATGATCCAACTGCTGCCGGTTTTGGAGTACATCCACTCGCTGGGCGTCATTCATCGCGATATCTCTCCCGATAATTTGATGTTACGCAGTACCGATGGGCTGCCGGTGCTGATTGACTTTGGCGGTGTTAAGCAAGTGGCGGCAACGGTTGCATCCCAGTTCATGGCGTTCCCTCCTGCTGGCGGAGTGCCTAACTTTCCTACTCGATTGGGCAAGGTGGGCTATGCGCCACACGAGCAGATGCAGGGGGGGATTGCCTCTACCCACAGCGATTTATACGCTCTAGGGGCAACGGTATTAGTATTGCTCACGGGTAAGGAACCGCAACAGCTGATTGACCCGCACACGCTGGCATGGAACTGGCCGCGGGAGGTCAACCTCAGTCCAAAATTAGGGAGCGTCCTCGATAGAATGCTCCAACCGCGACCAAGCGATCGCTTTACCTACGCGGCTGAAGTGCTACAAGCCCTCACCGCAACGCCACCAGCACCCGTTGTTTACCCACCAACTCAGCCCCCCTTACCTAGGACGGAAGCTACTGTGGCGGTTGCCCCTCCCCCAGTTACGCCTCTTGTCAACCCGCCCCCGGCCCCAGCGCCAGGAACACCCTTGCCCAGTTCAACAGCTAACCAATCATCAGGCTTGTTGAGGAAAATTCTGCTGGTGTTGGTAGCACTTGCCGTTGCCGGTACTATGGGTTGGTTCGTTGGCAATCTATGGATACAGTCCAAAATAAAATCTAGGGAAATTGAACCGCAGCCGACTAATAGTACTCCAGTTGCCTCATCGACGGATGAACCCACACCACAGCCAACCGATCAGTTTTCTCCCGAAGAGCGACGCCGTAAGGAAGCTTTAGAACAGCGTCGTAGTAATTTAGGTCTTGACAAGAAATTCTATGTTGACTTGGTGAATGAGGCGTTTTGGACTCAGTATCCCAATCAAGGGGGAAAGGTACTGGGTACTGGCTCAGAGGAGGCTAATTTACGACAACAGTGGGATGCGATCGCTGCAAATTTGCTAGAGCAGTTGGAACAGACGAATTTGAGTGCAGCCTCGCGACAGCAGTTGGGCAGCTATGGAGAAGCGAATCGTACTCAGTGGAAAGCCGCAGTCAATCAGCTACGCCTGAGTAGCCGCAGTCTTTTTGATCTGGCAGATGCCAAGTTCTTTCATTCATTCCCTCAAGAGCAGGGTAAGGACTTTATCAACAAACCTATTGGTCAGGTATGGCACGCCATTGTCGCTGATACTGTCAACACTTTGAAATCTGGTGATAGTTTAGAGCGTATTGTCTTTGACCCAGGAGCCGTTAACAAACAAGTTGGTGGTAGCTTGAAGCCAGGAGAGGGCAAAGCCTTCATTGCAAGTCTTTCTGCTGGTCAGCAAATGAAAGTGACACTCTCGAATGCCGAGAAAGCCTTGTTCTCAGTCTATGGTCCCAACAGTAAAATAACCCTCCTCGAAGACTCACGCGATCGCCGTTGGTCTGGGCAATTGCCAGAATCCGGTTTCTATGAGTTTGTTGTGGTTTCAAAGGCTTCTGAGCCAATTGATTATCAACTCGACCTCAGCGTTGAAGATTCAACAACACCTGAGCCATCGACAGTTAACT
>DATNQP010000477.1:0-4066 GCA_036703965.1 Leptolyngbyaceae cyanobacterium | reverse complement strand
GAACCATCAACGCCATCCGTACCCCAACAGAATGGCAAAACGGGTAATCTGGTCATCAAGCCGCAGTTTGATGAGGCAGGTGCATTTTCCTCAGGGCGAGCATGGGTAAGAATTAGCAATACATTTAAGCGAGGCTATATCGATAAGACGGGCGATATCGTCATTCCTGGGCAGTTTGGTGCAGCTTGGGACTTTTCCGAAGGGCTGGCACGGGTAGAAATTTGTTGCAATTATAAGTGGGGCTATATCGACCAAACTGGCAATATCGCAATCAAACCACAGTTTAATCGAGCTAGTGACTTTTCCGAAGGACTGGCAGCGGTAAAGATTGGCAACAAAGAGGGCTACATTGACAAGACGGGCAATATCGTCATTCCTGGGAAGTTTGATGTGGCTGGTAACTTTTCTGAAGGTCTGGCATTGGTAAGAATTACCAATAATAAGTATGGCTACATCGACAAGACCGGCAATATTGTCATTCCTGGGAAGTTTAACTGGGCTAGTGACTTTTCTGAAGGGCTGGGACGGGTATTGATTGTAGAGGGCAATAGTGATGAATGGGGCTTTATCAACAAGACGGGCAATATCGTTATCAAGCCGCAGTTCGATCAGGCTAGTAACTTTTCTGAAGGGCTAGCATTGGTAAGAATTGGCGATAAATGGGGCTTTGTCAACAAGACGGGCAATATCGTTATCAAGCCGCAGTTTAATTGGGCTAGTGACTTTTCTGAAGGGCTAGCATTGGTAAGAGTTGGCGATAAGTCGGGCTACATCGACAAGACAGGCAATGTCGTCATTCCTGGGCAGTTTAATGGGGCTGGTAACTTTTCTGAGGGGCTGGCATCAGTAAGAATTGCAGATAAGTGGGGCTTCATCGATAAGATAGGCAATATCGTCATCCAGCCGCAGTTTGATGAGATTTTTGGTGGTTTTTCCGAAGGGCTGGCATTAGTAAGGATTGGCGATAAGTTGGGCTATATCAGCAGGTGAGATCTCATGCCGCGTAAGCTGCTATAGCAAAAGGCAGAAGGCAGAGGGCAGCTTTCTTTGAAGCCGTGCAAACAGAATATGTTGGGTGGATTCAGCAAGTGATGTGCGGTATTAAACCGATAGCAAGGGTACTCAATGGCGATTCCTCAAGCTGGACGGTAATACGGTTACTCTCGACTTGACGGATTATCCGCTTCCACCGATTGAGCAAATCCTCGGTATGCTAGTTTGGATGCTTGAGAGTGGCTGATCGGGGTGCGATCGCACTGATACCTAGTCTGTTCCATCCGCTCCAACGAGGTGTTAGACCGCCTTCTCCACTTCCCATCGCCAGACTCTTCCATCTTCCGGATCATTCACTTCGCCAACAAGCTTCATGCCTACTTTCTCCAGAATCCTAGTTGATGCATTCGGTTCAGGCGAGGTATGGGCGATTACCCGACAGACCTCAGGAGACGCTGCTGCAATAGCTATGAGCTTTTCTGCCATTTTTGTTCCGTAGCCCTGCCCCTCGAACATGGGGAATGTGAAATAGGCAATTTCCACTATTCCATCAGGTGTTGGCGCAGTCTTAAAAGCACAAGTACCAACAACTACAACAGTTTCTTCATCTACAACCAGATAACCACCCCAAGGAGTTTTTCGAGGTGCAACCACCAGCATTGCTATCGTCTGCTGTACCACTTCTCTCGCAAGTTCGGCGTTCTCTGCCAACCCAGCTTTATAGCAACTGTTAAAGCACTCACCACCCTCTTCAATGGCTTGTAAAACTCCTTCATTGATGGTGATAAATCTCATGCTACTCACTATCCACAGCTGAAGATCTAACTGTCTATTCAACCGCACTCAACCGTCTAACTGATTATTAAACTGAATTTTTCCGTCTAATCCCTTTATGCGGGTGATTATAAAGACTTTTTCTATATAACTCCCCTGTATAGGTGATTAGACCGACAATTTCTCAGTATATTCCCCCTGCACAGAGTGATTAGACTGAAAACTTCAGTGTATTTTCTGTCGAAATAGGCGCTTTTTGCAGTCTAACATTCCTAATCAGATAATTAGATCGCTATGGTGATGAAAGCAACAATCCGGCATACGAACTGTTTTTGGGAGAGGGCGATGCTCCTGAAGGTAGCCGACCAATGAGCGAATGCAGCCATTAGTATCCTACGTATGTTTCCATGAAAAAGCAAAAAAATCAATTCAGCGACCTCACGGCAATCGAAAGAATTTACCTGTCATTTCCCGCAAAGTTTTTATTGGATAAAAAGCTACTTAAAGGTAATATTCTAGATTTTGGTTGTGGCTTTGGCAATGATGTTAAGCTATTGCAACAAAAAGGATTTAATATTACAGGTTATGACCCGTATCATTTCCCACAATACCCTAATAATAAATTCGATACAATAATTTGCTTTTATGTTTTAAACGTTTTGTTTGCTGAAGAACAAGCTAATGTTCTTATGGAAGTTGCACATTTGTTGAAACCGGGAGGAAAAGCGTATTATGCAGTTAGAAGAGACCTAAAAAAAGAAGGCTTTCGAGAACATTACATCCACAAAAAGCCTACTTACCAGTGTGCAGTCAAACTTCCGTTTAAGTCAATTAACATAGATGAATATTGCGAAATTTACGAATACATTCATTATAATCATCAAAGAAATTCATCGAATAATTGCATATTCTGTAACCCCCATAAAAATCTGACTATCTTAACGGAGTCAGCCACAGCTTATGCTATGCTTGATGGTTATCCCGTAAGTAAAGGTCATGTGCTAATCGTACCCAAACGTCATATTGCCAATTATTTTGAACTGCCATTTAAAGAACAATCTGCTTGCTGGTTTATGGTGAATAAAGTGCAAGAGATTTTAAGTCAAGAATTTCAGCCTGATGGGTTTAATGTGGGAATAAACATCAATAGAGAGGCAGGTCAAACTATGATGCACGCTAATATTCATATTGTCCCTCGTTACCAAGGTGATGCCGTCGGTGCTAAAGGCGGAATGAGATATGTGATTCCTAAAAGAAAAATTAGAAATTAGGAGTGAAGAATATTGAACAGTATAGTAATAGCCCAACCTAGGGCAAAATAAGAAGGAGGTCAACACATGGAGTTGCTATGTCTAAGCGCAAAAAGCACAATCTCCAATGGATCAAGGAAACCCTAGAGCTAAAAGAAGACCACAACTGGGAATCAAAGCCAGGAACTCGAATCTTCGTGGCAGGGCGAGGAGCGTTGCGCTTCGATGTCCCCCAGGATTGGCATTTTGAACCGGATGCGAAGTCGTTTCGGTTTCTAGACAAAAAGCCGCCGAACGATGATTGCCGCTTAGAAGCTTCCTTTAATTTACTGCCTCCTGGCGACTGGGCAAATTTTCCGCTGGTTCCGCTATTAAAGCAGGTGATTCGAGATGATACGCGGAATGCACTCGAACAGGGGAAAATTATTCAATTCAAGCGCCAAACAGCCCGCGTCGTTTGGACTCAAATCAAATTTATTGACCCTCAAGAAAACCGCGAAGCCTATTCCCGAATTTGTATTGGCTTAGGTTCCGGAGTTCAGTGCCTCATTACGTTTGACTACTGGGCAGACGATGCAGAGCACCTGATTCCCGTATGGGACACGGTCATGGAATCGTTAGTTCTGGGCTTGTATATCCGCGATCCTCGAACAGGACTTGCATTCCCCGACTAAACGTTGGGTGATCTAAACTCTCAGAGTGTGATAGCAAGAAAAGCTGGCGATCGATCTGTTCATTCTCGAAGAGCGATCGCATAACCTGCTGAATGCGATCACCTTATCAGGCGACATACCACATTAGTCAAGCTGTGTTCATACAAGGTTAACAAGGATGTTTGCCGATGAGTACAGGCGATCGCATTTGCAATAATGTCTGCGGTATCTTTGCCCACTACATCTTGGGTTTACTCTCCCTCTCCCTTCATTTCGTCAATTTCAAACAAACTAATAATTACTCCTGCAATAGGAATAGAAAGGAAGATTCCTAGCAGTCCTGCTATCCTAGCACCGACCAGTAGAGCGAAAAACATAACAACTGGATTGATATTA
>DATNQP010000476.1:0-3862 GCA_036703965.1 Leptolyngbyaceae cyanobacterium | reverse complement strand
ACCAACGACGATTCCTGCCACGCTACCCCCAGCCGTCTTACCGGCAAATCAAACCCCCACAGTCAGCGTTCCTCCCCTGCAACCCATCCCAAGCCAAACCCCCACGCCAGTCACAACGTTTCAACCGCTTGAGCGATCGCCAGAAAGCGTATCTCCTGCTGTTAGTTCGTCCCCAGTCATTGAATTTGGTCAGCCACTGCCAAAAACAACACCAGCATCTCCTGCACCGACCCCTCCAGACGGTTTGCCAACGCTAGGGTCAGGTGCAGCTCTTTTGCTCAAATAAGGACTAGGGACATCCCATTCACCCGCTAACCGATTAAAAATTATTCGTTTCTGGTTTCGGACCAACGGAGCCGGGTTGAGTGAGGAACAAGTTATCAGCTGCCTCATTTTGATAGATACACTTGATTTCAGGTGAACTATCCAGGTTGCCAGTGAAGCCAAACGTATTCATCCGTCTTTTGCAATCACTCACCTGATCCGATGTCACCAGTTTCTTCTGCTCCAGAAGCGCCCAGTTATTCTGACGCAAGACACAGCCAGGTCGCATACTGGGCTGGGTAACGTAGACATTAAAGGGATTCAGCGTCACGAACACACGCATATCCGTCACCATAGCGCTCGCCCCGTACTGAATACAAAGCTCCGCATTCGGCGCACTTTTGTCAATGACTACACTGGATGCCACATTTTCTGGGTTGAAAGCCGCTGTGGAGGTAAAAGCAATTCCCACCCCAACTCCCAGCGCAAAGATAGCCCCAAAAATGGCTATAGACGTGTAGTTGAAGATAGGCGGTTTAGACGCAGGGGATCTATCTCTAGGAGAAGTTGAGTATGTATCCCTAGGGATGGAAGACCTGGATTTACGTTTCATCTTTGCTTACGTCAACTTTAAGAGAATTGGCAGAGAGTAGTTGCAACTGCCCTCCTTACTCCTAGTATGCCTATAGAGGCTCCTACTCGGCTGAGGACAAGAAGGAGATTGTCGTTTCTAGCTCAAAGTCGGCCTTCAGATTTTTCTAGAGTCCAGTAAGACGAAGCGTTTGCCTAGGCTTCACCAGGCCGATAAATAGTACCAACGGTATGATCAGGATTGATTTCAATAACCAAGTCTACCCAACTCTTTTTTTTGATAAGAGGCGTAATAAATAGCTCTGGATGAAGCGATCGCCAAAAGTACTCAACAAACTTAATTACTTGTGCATCCGTCATTCCCGATTTACCCGTGGCAATCATTTGCTGTTCTGCCTGACATCGCCACTGTTGACTGAGGCGGTAGTTAACTGGATAGAGCAGCATCAATCGGTCTAATCGTTCCCACAACGGTAAATACTCCTTCAATTGGTCATTCATATCACGAGCAAATGCTCGGTCAGCCGATGTCTGAATCGGTTCTGGAAGCGACGCGTCAAACACCGCTCGGTCAATCGGTCGAACCCCAACGAACCACCCTTCAAACAGCACAATATCCACACCTTCTACCCGTTCTGGAGTCGTTCTGTCACCCGCACCTCCCCAGGCAGATTTATCAAAGCGAGGTACGAGGATTGGGTCTTGTTGGTTGGGAGAGCGCAGTTGGTCTAACAGCTTTCTGGCAAGCTCAACATCATGGGTTCCGGGTGGACCCCGCCAAATTAGGCGAGAGTCTTTCTGTTGAAGCCGCTGTCGCTCGACATAGGTTTTGTAGAGGTCATCCAGGGAGAGGCTGAGGGTGCGGTAGCCTAAGTGAGTGAGAATCAAACTCAAGACAGCCGTTAGGGTGGTTTTGCCAGTTCCCTGTCCCCCTAATATGCCCTGAATGAGAGCACGCCCCAGCTGTTGCTGGGATGACGCCAGCTGTATTGCTAAGGGGAGCCAGAGGTTCCAGAGAGATAACAGGATTTTAGAGTTCCTATCAGGGGTAAGGGAGGATTCGATTTTGGAGGGCAAAGTCTCTCCTGCTCCCCTGTTCCCCTGCTCCTCTGCTGCTGTGCTTATTGCCTGAGGAGAGGAGTGAAAAGACAGGAGGGAGAGGACATCTGGGTAGACAGCTTGGAAGAGGTGCGTTAGTAAAGCAGCTGCACAGGAGCTAGCAGTCTGTTGGGGAGTGGGGAGTGGGGAGTAGGGAATGGGGGAAGAGTTTTGTAGGTCGCTTGAAACTGGACTTCGCTGGGCTTCGCTAAGGTTAAGGTTAGCTGTTTCCTCACTTCCCCTTGGCTCCTGATTCTCTTTCTCCGACAGACTGCTAGCGTCTTTGAAGGGTACTCGTGCCTGAATGATATCCTCCACATTTTCTGGTATAATGCCAAACACCTTTGTCCATTGCGGTGACGCCAAGGCTTCGGCTGCTAGCTGTTGCCACTCCAACAAGGTTGGTGTCTGTCCTAGCGCCCAGTTATTGAGGATTTGAACCAGCAATGTATTCAGCGGCAACATAGCATCAGGAGCCAATTTTGAAGGCTTCCACGAATAGGCTGTAAGTTAGACCAATTTTGAGAGCATTGATCGTTTCAGCCAACAAAGAACGCCTAGGGAAACCTTCCGTAGATTGTCTGCGTCCTCGGTTACTACCATAAACAATCCGGCTAACCGCTTCCGTGAATAGCACCAAAACTCCTGCTGCAATCACGTCCCAGTTAGCGGCTTGTCCGGCTGTCGTGGGAATCGCTGTTCCCAGGAAGACGCCCAAGAGCAGGCTAATCAAAACGAGAGAGAGGTGTCGCCAGGGATTAGTAAACCATTGCCCCAGCTGTCCCAAGACAACATTAATTAGATTATTGAGACGAGTGTTCTGCATTGAATGGCTTGAAAATAGCGTCGGCGTAAATTTAGTTCATGAGGTCTAACCTCACAAGACAAGAAGAACAAACTAAGATTGCACTTTACCTTCCCTCATTAGGACAATAGCGCGGTCTTGGTCAAGCTTGTTTCAATGATAGTAAGGGCTGGCGATTTGCAAGGCGACAGCTGACGCTCGTTCCGACGTTTGCGCTTCGCGCATGCTACGCAAACGCAAGATCGCTAACGCTAACGCTTCACGCTTTTTTCACAGATTGTTCAAGATAGACCTACTTATTTTTAATCAGTGGTGCGGGCTTAGTCCCCTAAAACGGATGAAAAAGCTTAAATCTATACTTTATCCTGTATTTATTCTGGTCTTGCTCTTAGGACTTACCGCCGTTGGGTTGGGATTGTTTCAATTGACGGTTTGGATAGAGCCACAATCACCAGATACCTCCTCGATACCTGGGTTCGGGTCGCCAAGTACACCAGCACCGGCACTCAAAAAGGCAGAAAAACTATCCCCCGCCCTGCCCAAAGTGTCACCCATATTACCCCCCCCAACTGTCTCACCCTCTAAGAGTGCAGAACCCACTGTGGTGGTAGCGTATCAGGGGGCTTTACGGGTGAGTAATCCAACGGAACATCCTATTCGTGTTGCCCTGCTGGCACAACGGCTACCGGAGAAAGCTTACGGTGAACCAGCGCATTGGGATTTTGCGCCGATGGAAGGGGGCAGCCAGGGGCTGCTTCTCTCGCTGCCACAGGGAAATCTAAATCTGTCTAAGGGTGATATTCTCGTTGCTTTTGCTCAGGATGGCTCCCGCCAGTACTGGGGACCTTATGTAGTAGGTGAGACGCAACTGCCACTGTGGAATCAACAGAAAGCTGAATGGCAACTAGTCTTGCAACCTTAAGTCTGGGGAGTCTCTTTTGCCTCAATCGACGACCTGAATGCTCACACAACAAGAGCACTCAAGCTAGACTTACTGATTGATTTCCTCTTTTGGGCAATTCTGCACGGAGTTGCACTGAACTATACGATTCAGTTGTATCGCTCCCGTTTTACTAGTTGAGGAAATATCAGCTTTCTTGTTGA
>DATNQP010000475.1:0-7115 GCA_036703965.1 Leptolyngbyaceae cyanobacterium | reverse complement strand
GGAGCGCAACCGTTGGCATAAATGAATGCCATCCAGTTTGGGCAGCATCACATCTAACAAAATTAAGTCATACTCAAGAGTTCTGATTTGCGCCCAAGCTGCTTCTCCATCTCTGACGACATCAACTATATAGAGATGGTCAGTGAGAAATTCTGCTACAACTTCCGCAAGCAGCTCATCATCTTCTACTAAGAGAATTCTCATCGTTAGGAGTGCCTTCAAGATTGATATAGTAGGAAGCACAAATCATCAGAAAACATCTCTCTTAAGAAATGTTTTATTAATCAAAATTATCCTACCTTACTATTTCATTAGTAGTATTTCTAAGAATATGCTACCTGAAATGAAAATTAACATTCTCCTAGTTGATGACCAGCCGGAAAATTTGTTGGCTTTGGAGGCAATACTGGCTCGGCTGGGTCAGAATTTGGTGAAAGCCCATTCGGGGGAGGAGGCCTTGAGATGTCTCTTACAGCAAGATTTTGCCGTGATTCTCCTGGATATCCAGATGCCAGAAATAGATGGATTTGAGACGGCGAGGCTGATTCGGGAAAGACCAGCGTCGCAGCACACCCCGATTATTTTTCTCACACAGATCAATCGAGACGACGCCGATGTTTTGAAAGGTTATTCACTTGGCGCAGTGGACTATTTATTAAAGCCGATCGTACCGGAAATATTGATAGCGAAAGTAGCAGTGTTTATTTCCCTGTTCAAGAAGACAGAGGAGGTAAAACGACAAGCGACACAACTCGAAGCCGCTTTGCAAACGGTGAATGAGGCGCTAGAACTCAATGTAGCGGAACGCATGAACCAATTAAGGCAGGTAACTGAGGAATTACTCGCTGAAATTTTAGAGCGTCGGCAGGTAGAGATTGCCCTCCAGCAGCTAAACCAGGACCTAGAACACAGAGTCCAGCAACGGACAGCTGAGTTACAGCAGGCGAATGAACAACTTCAAGCCGAAATTAGAGAGCGGCAGCAAACTGAGGAGGCTCTGCGAGCAAGTGAAGCCCGCTTCAAAGCGATCGTGGAGAACTCATACGACATTATTACCCTCACTGATGAAGATGACAATATCTCCTACCGAAGCCCATCATCCTACCGGATTATGGGCTACTCTTCGGCAGAATTACCAAATAAGCGACCCGTCCAGAGAGTTCATCCTGAGGATATCCCTAACGTTCAATCTGCTATGGCAGCAATCTTGGCTCAACCAGGAATTCCTGTGACGGTTGAATACCGGATGCAAAGGGCTGACGGTTCCTGGGCGTGGTTGGAAAGTATCGCGACAAACTGGCTAGCAGATTCCAATATCAGAGCAATAGTCGCCAATAGCCGTGATATAAGCGATCGCAAGCGTGCCGAAGCTGCCTTACAAGAGAGCGAAGCCCGACTGCGCCTTGCCCTAGAAGTCTCCCGAATGATTTGCTGGGATCGGGATCTGAAGACTAATCAAATGAGTTTTTCAGGTATGCTGACCGCTGATCAACGGATTTCCGAACCCTGGCAAGCTTCTTATGAAGAATCATTAACATTCGTTCATCCAGACGACCGCGAACTAGTCCGGAAGGCTATCGAGGTTGCGATTGAGAACTTAAGCGAATTACAAATTGAACATCGTACTGTGACACCCGGTCAACCGGTCGAGTGGTCGCTGGCAAAGGGCAAGGTTCTTACTGATCAAACGGGCCAACCGATTCGCATGCTCGGTATCTCAGTGAACATCACGGAGCGCAAAAAGGCAGAGGAGGCGCTGCGGGATAGTCAGCACCTTATTCAAAAGGTTGTTGAGACTACACCAGTGATGATGTATGTCTACGACTTCCTGGAAGACCGGAACGTTTATGTAAACCGCCAAGTTACTGATTTTCTCGGCTACACACCGGAACAAATCCAGGCAATGGGACCGGCATTGATTCAAAATCTCCTGCATCCAGACGAGTTGGCGCAAGCTTCAGAACGACACAAACGATGGAAAACGGTTAAAGACGGCGATATCCTCCAATCGGAGTTCCGGATGAGACATGCTAATGGCGAATGGCGCATCTTCCAATGCCAAGAAACCTTATTCACCCGAACCCCCGATAGTTCGACCAGACAAATCCTCGGTGCGGCGGCAGACATTACTGATCGTAAGCGTGCCGAGGAGCGGGTGCAAATAGAACTAGCTGAGCGCAAACAGGCAGAAAAAGCACTCTTGCAAGCCCGTGACGAACTAGAAATTAGGGTTCAAGAGCGCACCGCCGAGTTAACCAGAATCAACGAATCACTGCAAGCCGAAATTAGCGATCGCAAGCACGCAGAAGAGGCACTGCGAGAGAGCCAGCGTTTCATCCAGCAGATTGCCGATACCACGCCCAATCTGATATACATTTACGATCTGCTCCAACAGCGTAACCTCTACGCCAATCGTCAGGCTTGCCAATTTTTTGGCCTTACACAGGAAGAAATTACCGCAATGGATTCGGCGTTTTTTGCCAACTTTTTGCACCCTGACGATTTTACAAAGCTTGCTCAATTCATCGAACGATTCACCAAAGCTAAGGATGGTGAGGTTCTAGAAAATGAATTCCGCATGAAAAATACCTGTGGAGAATGGCGCTGGTTTCATAGCTGGGAAGTAGCCTTTACCAGAACAGTTGAGGGTATACCTGAACAGATACTTGGCACAACCGTAGACATCACTGAGCAAAAGCGAGCTGAAGAAATTGGTCGAGCTTTGGAAGCGGAAAAAGAACTCAGAAAACGCCAACTCCGCTTCTTTTCTATGACCTCTCATGAATTTCGCACCCCCCTAAGCACCATTTTGGGCAGCGCACAATTACTAAAATCTTGCGCTCAGGCATGGCCAGAGGAGAAAAGACTCAGAAATATCCATCGCATTGAAACGGCGGCTAAAAATATGACTCAACTCCTCGACGATCTTCTGACAATCAATCGAGCTGAAAGCGGAAAACTAGAGTTTAATCCTCATCCGATTGACCTAGAACAATTCTGTCATCGCTTAGTCGAAGAGCTGCAACTCAATGTGAGTTCTAAAAATCAAATTACGTTGGTCACTCAGGGGCAATGCCCAAAGGTGAGTCTTGACGAAAAACTGCTGCGGTCTATCCTGATTAACTTACTCTCGAATGCTATTAAGTATTCCCCTCAAGGGGGTGAGGTTCATTTGGCTTTAATGTGTGAAGGCGAAGAGGCAGTTTTCCAAATCCAAGACTCTGGCATTGGCATTCCAAAAGAAGACCAAGAACATCTGTTTGAGCTATTCTATCGGGGGAAAAATATTGAAAATATTTCTGGGACAGGATTAGGGCTAAGTGTTGTCAAAAAGTGTCTGGAGTTGCAGGGGGGCAAAATTTCCCTCAATAGTGAGGTGGGAGTCGGCACAACCGTCACAATTACGATTCCCCTGACTTCTGCCAGCCTCCCTCTAATCTGCCCTTGTTAAGGGGCAAGCAAGAATAAGCAACCTCCCTCCTAATAAAGAGGGTGGGGGGGTAGGAGGCTGTTAGGGAGGGGTTATTCTAAGGAATACTATACTGATGTTCTAGAACGTCTAAATCAGGAGGAAACACAAGAATTTCCTTACCTAAACCTAATGCCTTACGATAAAGCGCGATCGCCTCAGCTAAACAGAAACAGCTAATTGGAATCCATCTATCGCTGTAAAAGTAGACGACAACTCGCTCTGCCGTGTGCTCTTCTAGCGGCATTGGAGTTCTCCAAGGTGAAATCATAATAAAAAAACCTCATCTAATAGATAGATTTATATTTCTTTAATGCCTTACTTAACAAGTCGTAACATCCTTCTTAAGCAAGAGATATTCAATAGTGTATTTTGATTTTTGTAAACTGCTATACGCTATCAAAATTTCTCTGCCCTTTGATGGAGATTCTTCCCTGTGCTGTCGCTCCGTACCCTTGCCAAAGCAAGCTACAGAATGACAGATTATGACCGTGCCGAGTATACTCGACACTTTATCTTTCAGCCTTCAGTTGCTATTTACCGGAAACTAGCCACCGCTAATTTTCGCTTTGTAGCCTAGCTGAACCAGAAGTTCAACAAGCTTCTGGGTATGATCACCTTGAATTTCCAGCGTATTTTCCTTAACTGTGCCACCAGTACCACACTGAGCTTTGAGTTGTTTCAGCAACTTAGTTAAGGTTTCTGCCTGTGCTTGAAAGCCGCTAATCACCGTTACAGTTTTTCCCTTACGCCCCTTACGTGAAGCCTGTACTCTTAAATCCTGCTGATTGGGAGGAAGTTCCTGAACGGCTCGTTCTAAGGCGGCTGGCTTGCTGCCAGGTCCAAACTCGCTGTAGACAACTCTATCGCCAGAGGTCTTAGAGTCAGAAGACTGGCGTTTTGATTTTGATGAGGCCATGCCTTTAATTCCTCTAACAGTCGTATATTTTAAAGTTGTTTTGCTGAGACTTTCGCTGTGCTGACGGTGTTACGCTGTACAAATGTGGACAAACACATCAGACGCGATAGCAATGCCTTCAACCGATAGGTTGAGAGCAAAGGAGCCGTCCCTCAAAGCACGGATAAAGATATTCCGTGCGCCGCCCCAGTCTCGGTCATGCTTATGGGAGCAACTGGGGCATTTAAAGTTTTTGGAGCCGCCTAGTTTGTCGTGAACAAAACCGCAAACCGTGCAGGTTTTGCTGGTATAGGACTCGTTGACATCAACCACCACAACACCACGTCTTTGTGCCACCTGTTTGAGGTGTCGTTCAAATCGATAATGCCCCCACGTCAACATCGCTCTCGCCGTCTTTGTGTTTAGCTTTCGCTTTGATTTTACAACCATTTGAGAGGTCTCAAATGTGGGCAGAAAGATGACTTTGTAGCGAGTGGTGAGGTGATTAGCAATCTGCTTGTGACATTCGTCAATTAAGTGGCGAATCCGAATTCTAATTCGGCTGGCGGCTTTGTACATTTTCCGCTTCTGTTTCCTACAGGTTTTTGCCGAAGAACTCGTCAACTTGTCGAGGTGAGAACACAATCGTTGAATGCGTCCAATGTCTGCCTTGCCAAACTCTAAAATAGATGAGCCGTCGTAGCCTGTTAGAAATGTTCTGACACCCGGATCTAGCGCTATTACTTTGTCAGATACAGCAGGAATTTCCTCAACACGGCTAGGAAAGATAGCCAACCATCGTTGCCTATCCCGCACTAACTGAGTAGCATATTCGCAATTATCAGGAATAGGTTCGCTGGCCTTGAACCCTAGCTTTTTAACTAAACCTGGATACCAGTTACCTGACTTAAAATTGCAAGCGTTAAACTTAATGGCTTGCACGGGTTCCCGACAGCTTCTATAACGCGCCTTCCCTCCTGGTTTTTTGGCTTGCTTCCATGCATCCCAAGCATCAAAGATAGCGTTCTCTCGTGGATGATTGGGAGCCTTTTTTACCCAGTCAGGTAAGTCGGAATCCATTGCCGCATCCCTGAGCGAATATGCACTCTTGAATGGGTTCGACTTCAGCATAGATATGCACAGGTTGTAACAATATCTAGCCGCCGCCAGCCATTGCTTCCAAGTCTTATGTAGTTCGGCTTCAGGATACACGCGAATCTTCAATGTCCTGTTTGGAGCCGCTTTTTTCCTCTTGTGTCGAGGCGCTTTCTTGTATGAGTTCTTGGATTTTTGGGGCGTGTTTTCGCAGGGAATACAATCTACTGGAGAAACTGTGCAAGATGGCGATGATATCGGCAACAAGCTCTTGGTGGGGGCTGAGGTTATCTTGGTTGAGTACCACGACTTGGCAATCAAACTGTTGGCATAACCACTCGATAAGGTCGAATCCAAACCTTGCAAGTCGGTCTTTGTGGGCAACCACAATAACTTTGATATCTCCTTTGAGAACTCGTCCCAGAACGGAGAGCAAGCCTTTCCGCCTAAGATTAAGTCCTCCTGCCACTTCTTTAACAATTTCTGCACCAGGGTAGAGCGCTGATAGTCGCTCAACTTGTCGATGCAAGTCTTTAATTTGAGGTCGGGTAGAGACGCGAGCATAGATAACAGTGGCGCGTCTTCGTCCGTCTTCTGACTCTTGTTTGATGAATTTCTCGATGTCGTACCGCCTTTGACCGGACGGCGTTCTGACGGTGTTGATTTTGCCTTCTGCTTCCCATCGTCTGAGGGTTCGGAGGCAAACCCCCAGAGTGTTAGCTGCTTCATTGGGTTTAACGAATTTTGGCATACCCTTATTATTTCAGGGTATGCCTACATTGTCCACTTTTGTCCAGTACTTTAGCGATGAGAGGCGTACCGATCGCACCAATTTCAGGGGTATCGCCCAGAATCTCATTTATTGGGGAGTTCAGTGGATGGTGAGAATTTCCAACACACTGACGAAACAGGGGGTTCCTAAAATTATAAGTAGAACAAAAGGATTCCTTCACCAGCCTTTACCTGAAGGTCTGGGGACTGGGGAAAAAATTAAACCAGGGTGATTACTGTAACTTCTGGCGGACAAAACAGGCGTCCAGGCGGGTAACTTCCTAAGCCGCGATTGACATACAGCTGGTTTGAACCCAACTGATGCAACCCCTGCGACCATTCCCAATGCTCAACTACCTTGACACATTCCTTCATGTAAGGTATGTAACGTCGCACTGATCTGGGAAGATTCTGCCAGAGTATTTTAATCAATACGGCTGCCGGTCCAAATCCTGGAATCACAATCTGACCCCCATGAGTATGGCCGGATAATTGCAAATCCACCCGCCATTGTCGCAATTGCTCAGCACTATCAGGATTGTGAGATAAGACGATACGAGGCGTCTTGGGGTCGAGTTGGTTCATCACTGGTGTGGGTTCAAACTCACGGGACCAAAAATCAGGCAGCCCTACAAAGGGTAATTCTGGTCCTAAGGGATAAGCAATTTCATTCCACAAAACTCGTACCCCAATGTTAGTCAGGGCATCAGTAATTTGTGCTTTTGAGCGACGATAGGTAAGGTCGTGGTTGCCGAGTACAGCATAGACTCCAACCCGGCTTTGTAGATGCTTCAGCCGCTGCACTAGTGGATTGATTGGCGTCGGGTCGTCAGTTACGTAGTCGCCCGTCAAAAGAACCAAATCAGCTTGAGCCTGATTACT
>DATNQP010000474.1:0-3009 GCA_036703965.1 Leptolyngbyaceae cyanobacterium | reverse complement strand
AAATATTCTCCTAGGGTTTGGCTATCTCCTCCCTTGTGGCACTTGCTTAGGAATCTTTTTGTACGACAAGTATTGCGCTTATCGCGTTGCTGTTCTCAACAAACAAATTGAGAGCTTGGAGAGGCTGTGGAAGCAAAGTACCCAGCAATAATTCCTAGCCGCCCCATGTGAATGTCAAAGTTCTATCAAACAGAGAGTGGCGCTCTTGAATCCTTGGATTCAGGGAGCTGGAGCAGATACTCAGAGGGGATAAGTTCATCTACAACAGGCACGAGTTGCACAGCGCACGCTTTTAACTCCGGTTGCAGCGAGTCTGGGTCAGATTCTGGGTGGGTGAGGGCGTTGGCTTCGGCTTGGTCAGCCCAGAGAGCGCCCCAGTGCATGGGAACAAAGACTGCACCAGGTGCGATCGCTTCT
This sequence comes from Leptolyngbyaceae cyanobacterium, assembly GCA_036703965.1. Taxonomy (GTDB): domain Bacteria; phylum Cyanobacteriota; class Cyanobacteriia; order Cyanobacteriales; family Coleofasciculaceae; genus DATNQP01. Next base: position 2,592 of record DATNQP010000474.1, on the reverse strand, counting down.
GTCACTTTCGCGGAAAACCGACTTTTTGAGCGACGCGATCGCACTTCAACCCAGTCATTATCTTGAATACCCAGTTCAGCTTGGATGGGTGACAATACTGTTCGGTTAACCTCTCCCTAATCCTCTCCTACTCTTAAGAGGGAAGCGGAATAAATTTTATTAGCCCAGAGGGAAGTCTGGCTCCCCCTTCCCTGCAAGGGAAGGGGGTTGGGGGGTTAAGTCGGTCTTATCCAAACAGTACTGAGATTCACTAACCGACCATTGCTTCCTCTCTCGGTCGAGCGCCAAAGTGTTCGATTAATAGCTCCCGCACCACCGCTTTCAGGTCTTCACAAGGAACCTTTTTCATCACCTCTTTGCCAAGGTGAGCATCCTTCCCCACCTTGCCGCCCATCCAGATGTCTACGGCTTCTACAGTTTGATCATTTTTGCGTGTCTTTGTGCCGATGAAGCCAATATCCGCAACTTGCGGTTGCCCACAGGAATTAGGGCAGCCTGTCCAGTGAATCCGGATGGGTCGAGGCAGCAATAGCTCTGCTTCCAATTCCTTTGTCAACTCAAGGGCACGGTTTTTAGTTTCGATAATGGCGAAACCGCAGAATTCATTGCCTGTGCAAGAGACTAACCCCCGGTTTAATTTTTCTGGCGCGATAGAAAAACGATCTCTTAGAAGCGGCTCTTCTAAGAAGGGACGTAAGCGGGAGTCGGGGATATTGGGGACGATTAGATTTTGCTCAACAGTGAGACGAATTTCGCCACTGCCGTAGACTTCCGCCATTCGGGCGAGTTCAAACATTTCATGGGCATACAGGCGACCGATAGGGACATGCAGACCCACGTAATTCAGTCCAACTTGCTTTTGAGGATAGACACCAATGTGGTCGCGCTTATCCCAATCGATTTCATCTTTTTCTGCCGCCGGTTCCAGGGGATGCCCCAGTTGTTTTTCGACTTCCTCCCGAAACGTTTCAATGCCCCACTCGTTAATTAGGTGCATTATTCGGCACTTTTGGCGGTTCGCACGGGAACCGTTGTCTCTGAAGACAATCAACATGGCTTCAGCAAGGGGGACAACATCTTCGGGAGAAATCCAAGCATTGAGGGGAATGGCTGCTACATATTGATTCGGGGCGAAGTATCCACCGACAATGATGTTAAACCCCAGAACGCCGTCTTTGTAGGCGGGGATATAGCCAAGGTCATTGATTTCGGCATGGACGGAGTTGTCGCGACCACCAGCGACGGCAATGTTGAACTTCCGGGGCAGGTTACTAAGCGCAAGATTACCCTCGCCGTTGTTGGTAATCATGTCCTGGAGGTTGCGGACTAAACCGCGCGTATCAATCAACTCAGCGGCATCAATGCCAGCAACGGGTGAGCCTGTAATATTCCGGACATTGTCCATTCCTGACTGGACGCTCGTCAAACCAGCTTGCAGCAGACGGTCGAAGATAGTTGGTAGATCTTCAATCCGCATACCCCGCAGTTGGAGGTTTTGTCGGGTGGTGATGTCAGCGTTGCCCTGGTCTTGAAAGCCTGAACCTTGGCAGTAGCGCTGCACGATTTCAGCGAGTACCCGCATTTGACCACTGGTCAAAATGCCGTTGGGTATCCGCATTCGCAGCATAAATTTACCGGGAGTGACTGTGCGATAGAAAAAACCCAACCACTTAAGGCCCTGGTTCCGTTCAAATTCGTCCATCGCTTTCCAACCAATGCTGGCGAAGTGTTCCAGCTCTTGCCTCAACAATAGAGGATGTTTTGCCGCTTTGGCTTGTTCAATCTTATTTAGTTTTTCCGTAGGTTTGGTTGCGTGAATTTTTTCTGTAGGCTTAGTTGCGTTCGTCATCAGTTGACCCTCTTGGCTTGCCTGCGTCCAAATCAATTGCATGAGTGCGCCTGAACAACTCTGGTGCAAGCGCCTCAAAAATTGCTTTTTTTAAAAAGGCTTTTCTGTCTTTCTGTCAAAGTAGTCGGCTTGAGGCACCGTTTTCGTAATGGTTGTTACCAAGAAGGGACTGAACCTGGCAAACCTATCTTTCGGAAGATCTACACATTGCAATTTGCCGGGTGGTCAAGGAGTATTTTCCGTAGAAAAGACGATCGCCCCACCTGATCACAAATGGGGCTGTCGGTTAAAAGTTGAACGTACTGAGCTTCAACTTGCCAACTTTTTCAACTTAGGCAGATTCGGGTTTGAGTAGCCAGGAAGGATGCACTAGCAGTTCAGCAGTAGAGCGTTTCTCTACCATCTCCCGTGTAATCGTGCAGCGAGTGACATCTTTGCGGGAGGGCAATTCGTACATGACATCCAGCATCAACTCTTCTAAAATGCCTCGTAGCGCTCTGGCTCCGGTTTTGCGTCGAAAGGCTTCTTGAGCGATCGCTTTTAGGGCATCGGTGTGAAACTCTAGGCGGACATTGTCCATCTTCAGCAATTTTTGGTACTGTTTCACTAAAGCATTGCGAGGTTGTGTCAAGATCGCCATTAGTGCGTCTTCATCCAGCGCATCCACAGCGGTGATTACAGGCAGTCGCCCAATCATCTCCGGAATTAGACCAAATTTCACTAAATCCTCAGGTTCTAGGTGT
>DATNQP010000473.1:0-4457 GCA_036703965.1 Leptolyngbyaceae cyanobacterium | reverse complement strand
ACTGCTAGCCTCAGTAATTCAAGTTACACCTTTGCGGCTGGTACCACCTATACCCTAGGGCTGATTAGTGAAGAGTTTACGGGTTCCGGCTACATACCTAGAGGTACACTCTTCTCAACAGATAGCCTGAACATAGGTTCCACCCCGATGGACAATGCTGTTTTCGCGGGTGACGTATTTAATAGTACGACCGTTATATTTGATGATGACGGGGCTAATAACGATCAGGACTTGAACGATTTCGTGTTTACTGCCAGAGCGACCCCAGTTGCCTCGGTGCCTGAACCTACTACACTTGCAGGCTTAGGGCTAGTAGCCGGAGCGCTTGCTGTTTCTCGTCGCCGCAAAATTAGCAAGAGTCTTTAGTATAATCTTTCAATATGTCAAAGGTGGAGGCTAGGAGTTACAGATAACCTCTAGTCCTCTTCTTTTTTAAAGTTTCTGTAAAGAAGATCAGGGTTCTTCCGGAAAAATCCTGGCTAATTGTAAAGAGTCGATGAAGAGGTGGTCTAACCTGTAGCATTACCGTCTCCCTTTCGGTAATCTCTATAGAAGGTTAGGCTGAGCTTTAGCCTGCCTAGGTTAAAATCTCAATAGCCTGAATCAATTAATTGTGGAAAGGGATTTCTATGGAATTTATCAACAAGAGTTTGGCGATCGGTGCTAGCCTAGTGGCTGGAAGCGTTATGGCGTTGTCGGCTTCTTCAGCTCAAGCCGCTATTATCAACTTCTCAAACGGCTCTGTTACTGTAAGCGGACTCACCACATTCACATTCGTCCCGCCATCTAGGGGTGAGTTTGAATCAGATTTATTTCTGACTCTTGGAGGACCGCTACTACTTAGTGAGGCAGATCCAGGTTTTAGGGTACCTATCGTAGGTGACTTTGAAGGAGATTGTGACGTCTGCACCTCTACATTTGACTTTGGTACTGGAAATGCTAGCTATGACCTGCTTCTGACTAATACTTTGAATGGTGCACCTGTACCTTCAGTTGTTTCAAGCACGAATGCTACTTTTGCGCCTAGCGACTCCGGTATACTTGTTAGTTTTGATGACAATGGGGCTGGACCTGATCGGGACTTCAATGATTTCAGGTTTACTATCACCCCTGCTAGAACAGTACCTGAGCCAACTGCCTTGGCAGGCTTAGGGCTAGTAGCTGGAGCTTTAGCGTTTTCTCGTCGCCGCAAATCCAACAAGGCTGTGTGAGCACAATCTTTTCAAAATCCAACCTGGGGGCTAGGGGTTACAGGTAACCTCTAGCCCTCATATTTTTCTACCAAGCGCTAATTATGAATGATGAATGACGCCGGAAGAGTTCGACATTCAATTACAGGTAGGGGATCTCACCTATAGGACATACGCAGTTGCCCCCTAGATGGATTTCAGTCCATTAAAATTGATTAGGCTTCTCCAGAAACTCAATTTCAGCTTAGGCAGCAAAAGGGTTTCAGGCTCTTTTTTAGAGAGGTCTATTATAAATATTTGGGTGGACTACTAGAAACTCCATGAAAAAAATATTATTCGCTAGCTCTGTTTGTCTTTTCCTCGCCGGAGGCGGACTAAAGCCTGTACCTGCACCTGCCAGTGATCAAATGCCGTTCGGGGTTGCACAGACCAACAACTCCATACAGGCTTCACCCGCTGTGCCGACCCAAGTAGAACTACTCAATGCAGGGGCTGAACCTAGACAGGAGTTACGTTTCAGACCTACAGTTAACGCCAAGCAAATAATGACGATTACGACCAATATGGACGTAGCCAACTCCATATCAGGTCAACCTATGCCCTCGGTGAAAATGCCTGAAAGCGTAATGAAGATGGAGGTGCTAGTCAATCAGGTTGATGCCAATGGGGATATTCACTTTCAGTTCTCTTTCACTGATGCCGATGTTGTAGCTGATTCGACTGTCCCACCAGAACTGCTCAATGCCATGCGCTCAGCAATTAAACAGGTGGTCGGTCTCAGGGGTACTTCCGTTTCTGATAATCGAGGACAAATCAAATCAGGTAGCTTTGTCTTACCTGAGGGAAGCGACCCAATGACAAGACAATTGTTTGAGCAAATGTCCAATTCCCTTGAGCAATTCTCTTCGCCACTTCCCAAAGAAGCCGTTGGAATCGGAGCTAAGTGGCGTGTTTCTTCCTCCCTCAATCTAGGCTTAATGAAACTAACTCAGACTACAAATTATGAGTTAGTGGCTCTACAAGATAATGTCGCTACCCTCAACGTTAGTGTGGAACAACAAGCCAACTCCCAACAATTGACTCCGCCAGGAGTGCCATCAGGAATGACCTTGACCCTAAAATCGCTTAATTCTCAGGGTCAGGGACAAATGGTAATGCCGTTGGATGAAGCAATGCCAATTCGCTCGACTATGGCCATCCGTTCCAAGAATGAGATGAATGTTAGACAGGCTGGCAGTGGTGAAGAAACGACGATCAAAACTAATTTAACAATGCAGATGAGCCTTGAATCCCAAAGCCAGAAGTAGGAATGGACTGGGGACTGGGGATTGGAAGAGGAGTTGCAGTAACTAGGTAATCTTAGAGCGGGAAGGCAGAAGGCAGTAACTGGAAGTCCTATAGTCTTGAGCAAAGAGCAACCTAAAAACTAAATGTAGTTCGCACTGTACCAATCACGACATCATCGTTGCTACTGTTGTGGTCCGGTGCCGTCAGCCAGATAACCCCAGGCGTAATTGCGATATTATTCGTCAATTGGTATTGGTAGAACGCTTCTAGATGTAGGGAGGTATTGGGGTCATTAATACCCAGATTCACCAGACGGCTGTCACTCTCAGTGACTTTTGGCTCCATGCCTACAACAATGCCTGCTAGATTGCCAGTCTTACCCAGGTCAGGAAATGCGAGGGTCACTGCCCAGTTCCAGATGCTAGCATCTCCCTGACCACTGAGATGTGCGTCGGTATATCCCACCCAACCCCCCAAGACAAACCGAGAGCTAACTTCAAAGGAAGCCTCAACGCCATAGGAATTGCTAACTGCTGGCAAACCTAATAAATTGGCACTGTTACTGCCAGTTTGCAGGTAGTTGTTATAAGCATGAACATAAGTCAACCCAATTTGCGATCGCTCATTGGGTTGAAAAACCAACTGAGCTATTGCTCCATAAGCACCATCAAATAAACCAGCGCCTGCTTGGGAGTTGCCAGCATCACCCGCTAAGTAACCAAGGCTCAATTCTAGTTTGTCATTAAAGGCGTGCCTGACACCAAGACCAGCACCTTTAACGAGATAGTAGATAGAAGGACGAGTGGCAAAGCGAGAGATTGCCCCACTGGCACCGTCGCCGTCTAGGTATGGGTTGATCGTATTGCTAAAGTCATCAGCATCACCAGCATTAGCCGCAACAACGACTTCGGTGCGACTACCTACGGGGAAACGATATAGCAGGGAATCAAGTTTGACATCACTATCAGTAGCACCGCTGAACGCTAATTCACCTTCAGGAGTAAGGGTACGGCGTTCAAGAGAACCGAGTCCTTCTGCTTGGAGTCGTGTGCGGAGCAAATCTCGACCCGTGAAGCTGGTTTCTAAGTTTAAGCGTGTCCGATGACCCAAGATGGTAACGTCGTCAACGCTATTACCATTGGCACCGTCTCCAGCAGCAATCCCGGCAAGTCCAAAGACGACTTCTCCCTTGAGTTGGGTTGTGGTGGAAAATTGAGTTAGTTCCAGTTCAGTTATACGGGCTGTGAGTCCATCAACATCACCGCGCCGTATGGCAAGTTCAACAACGAATCCTTCTCTTAGCTGTTGTAAGATAGCCACATCTTCGTTCGTGACGAGATCTTCACCTCTGCTTCTAAGCGAATCAATCTGATCGAGAACCCGTTGTAAGCCAGCAGCAAACTCATACCGAGTAATGGGTCGCTTACCCCGGAAGGTACCATCTGGATAACCGGCAATTACACCATATCTTTCCACAAGCGATCGCAATGCTTCATACGCCCAGTCCCCTGGTTTAACATCAGCTAGCTGTGAAACATTGGTTACCTGGCCTAAGGGGTTATCAGGATCGGCATCATTGCTGTATTCATTGATTTGCTCTAAAACGCTTGATGTTGGGTCAGCTGGTTCTTCTGTTGGCGGTTTAGCATTGTGCGCGTTTTCTGTCAAGCTCTCCTCAGCTGAGTTATCTAGAGATACTACTTTGTCTGCTGAGTTTTGCACAACTGTCATAACGGCTGCGTCTTCTGTAGCGATCGCACTACCACATAAAACCAGAAACACTCCGATAAAAACTGAGCCAACCCCCAGAGAATTCCGCCAAATTTGACATATCTCCACTTCGTATTCCTCACACCAATTCACATTCCTCCCACATTCTTAATCTTTCAACCGCCAAGACGCCAAGAGTACCAGAATAATTTACTCAGACGATGCGATCGCAATTGAAGCTGTGTCATAGTGCGATCGCCTATTTGCAGA